>CAZUVI010000059.1:0-4026 GCA_964623795.1 uncultured Candidatus Saccharibacteria bacterium
GTTTTCAAAACCTTGTCGTGGGGCGCCTTGAGGTGGACGACGTCGAGGATTTTCTCGATGCGCGGTTCGATATCATAGATCTTCTTCGGGAACGCTTTTTCGAAGAATTCTTTGACGGTACAACGCATTTCCTCGCGCGGAATGACCTGTCGGGCGGTGGCGATGGTTGTGCCGAGGGCGATCGAGATCGAGCCTGCCTCCGGTTCCAGCGCGCCTGTCGCGAGCCCGAAGACGGTGCTCTTGCCGGCGCCGTTCTGGCCCATGAGCGTGACTTTCGCGCCCCGGCGGACGGAAAAATCGGCCTCGACGAGAATCGGCTTTTTGTGGCCGAACCCGAAGGAGACCTTATTGAACCGGAGGATGACTTCGTCTTGGGGCATGGGGAATGTAACGCGTTCGCATTCTAGCGGTAAGCGCCGTGAGATACAATGATTCCATGAGACACCTCCGTTTATTTCGAATATAAAAACTGCGAGTATGCTTCTCACTTCTCATCTCGCCGCAACACTGCTTCTTAGCCAAGCACTGGCTTTCTCGGGGCCCGAGCTTGCGGCAGCGGTTATCGGCGGTGTCGCGCTTGATCTCGATCATCTGTTTATCAGCCGAAAATGGCTCGGTGATGTTCAGAATTTCTTCCGGAAAGGAACATCTACTCACGGCGAAGTGATGCAACATAGCTGGCTCCAAGAGCCGCTCTTTGGGTTGGCGGCGGGGGTGTTCATCGGTCTTGGAGTTCAAGCAGTGTTCGCGAGTGTCCAGTGGTGGGTATTTCCTTTGTCGCAGGCGCTCCACATTGGAATGGACGCGCTCATGAACTACGAGCACCGGCCCCTTGTCCCGTTATCGAAGTGGAGCTACCGGGGCTTTGTTCGATCGGCCACGGTCACGGAGACGATAATTTCTTCAGCCGCCCTTCTTACGATCTTTCTTAGTTAACGAAGCCCGCCACGGAGTGGCGGGCGGGACGGGGTGCGCTGCTAGCGGTAGACGGAGCCGTTCTGCTCCACGTACTCCCGCGTGAACTTTGCGGCCGCGGCGGCGATCACCCACCGCGGGAGAGCGGTTAAAGGTCCTCGGATATCTTCTCTGTTTCTCTGCGAGTTGCGGCGTAGTTCGATTGGATATAACGGACGAGCGCTTTCGCGTCCCGCTTGCTGTCATCGGATCCCAGAACGATAACGACGACAGGCCGTTTCTCGCCCCCCAATTCGATCTCAAAGATCGCGAGCATACTGTCTCCTGTCGCCGTGCTCAAGCCCATCTTTCCGCCCATCATCTCCGCTGTGCCGGGGATCGCATTCAGATTCGCAAGGTCGCGAAATTGCGAAGGGCCGTATGCAACGCGGTTCTCGTTTCCGACGCTCATGTGCAGGACGAAGCTCCTGTTGTAATAGAGATATTTCGCGAGCGCGAAGAGATCCTCGGCCGTTGAGACGTTCGCCGCCTGCGTCCCCGACGTGTCCGCGAAGCGGGATTCTTTCATGCCGATCGCGCCCGCTTTCTGGTTCATGAGGTCCACGAACCGGCTCTCACCAACGGGGCCGGCGACCGCCAGGGCCGCTTCGTTCGAGGACTCCATAAGAAGGAGCGAAAGCAGGTCGAGAACGGAGGCGCGAATTCCCGGGCGGAGCCGCGGAATGCTGGTCTTCACTATCATGGAGGAGTCGATCGTCACCTCGCGCTCGACGTTGATGTATTCCACCGCGATAAGCGCCGTCATGAGCTTGGTAAGCGACGCAACGGCACGCTCTTCGCCCGGCACATTTTCGGCAAAGACGAAATTATTCTCGAGATCGGCCGCAAGATAGCTGGCGGGGCCTGCGAGGGGCTTTTTGAGCGCGTACGTCAACGCGTCTCCGTCTTCACTTTTGTTACTAAAGGAGTCCTCATACACCAGGAGAGGCATTCCCGTCTCCGCGAGCCGGAACACTTCTTTGGCGTCCTCGCTTGAGAGGCGTATGCAGCCGCCGGAGTATTCACTTGACACGGGCCTACCGTCTGGATAGTACGGCCAGCCATGGATGAAGAAGTTCCCCTGGAACGGCATGCTCCACGGCATATACACCCGCCCGAACGAGGAGAAATGTTTTTCCTCCTTGCCCTCGATTTTGTAGACGCCGGCAGGGGTTTCCCACCACGAGCCTTCTTTTCCCTTCGAAACGATCGGCACTTCTTTAGCGAGCACGCCCTCTTTGTACACGCGCAGCGTCATCTTGGAGAGGTCGGCTTCGATGAAGCTCGCGCGCTGCGCCACAAAACCCTGCTTGACCTCTTTGAAAAACTCCGCGTTCTGGAGGACCGGCCAGCTGCCGTAGGCAAATACAGTTCTTTCCCGCTCCCTCGGGGGAATGGCAAGCTCCACAATCTGTGCCGCCTCTCTTTCATAGGAGAAGAACGTGAGGCCCGCGGCGGCGGCAGCCGCAAGAAGAACAAGAAGCGCGATCCATGTCGGAATGTGCCGATGGAGAACGTGAATGTGAAAAGGAGGCTCGTCGCGGTGCATCATTCAGAATAATAACAGATATCCTCTTATCTTTTTGAAGCGTTCTTGGTGGCGTCTCCGGCCTTGGTGGTATAATGGTCGCGTGAACCCCGTTCTCTTAAGGCAATGCCTGGGTTTTGCCGTATCGGCAGTTTTGGCCGCGTACTCCCTCACGGCATATGAAGTCGCCCGCGCCGCCGAGCCGGAGACGCTTCAGGAAGCCACGTCGACTGCCGCCATCCCTGATGATGTGATCAATGGGTTTCTTTTTCGGATAGACGACAGCCTGGGGGATAAGGTGAGAGCGCTCGGCGCCAACCCGCCGGCCGAGCTTCGTATTCCCGTGCTCCTGGGAGTGGAGCCGGATGAGATCGAGGATACGTGGGGCGACGCACGCTCGGGAGGGCGGGTGCACGAGGGGGCTGATATTATCGCGCCGCGCGGCGAACTAGTGGTCTCACCGACCGGGGCCGTGGTGACGAACGTCGGCTACGACCGCTCCGGCGGGAACTACGTCATCACCGCCAACCCCGGAGGGGAGCAGTTCTACTATGCCCATCTTGACGGCGTCGCGGCGAATATTGCGCCAGGGAGCGTTCTTACTCCGGCCGATCTTGTGGGCTATGTCGGTAATACTGGAAACGCGCGGCAGAAGGCGCCGCACTTGCACTTCGGGGTGTACTACAAGGGAAGGGCCACGAACCCGCACCCTCGCCTTGTGCAGGCACTCTCTCTGGAAGAGCGGCTTGCAGCGCTCGAAAAGATTTTGGACACATCGGATACCGCGTTCTCGCTCGCGATTCGTCTCGCGGAAAGACACGAGGGGCTTTTTAAAGAAGCGCAATCGCGCGGCCTTGCCGTGCCGCAGCAGATCGTGTTGGTTCTCCAAAACGACGAGATCGTCGCCAAAGCGCGTATCCTTGAGCGCGCCTTAGCGCCCGGAACCGAAGGCGCAGCCGTGCGCGCACTGCAGGAGTTCTTGATCGCCGAGAGTGCCGGTTCCGGAGCCCGGGCGTTGGCGAAAAAGGGAGCGACCGGCCATTTCGGTGCACTGACCCAGAACGCGTTAGCGGAATACCAAGCGGCGACGGGAATCGCGCCGGCCAGAGGGTACTTCGGGCCGGTGACGAGAGCAAAAGTGCTCGAGTCATTGGCACGGACGGTAGCAAAAGTATCCCGGGAGGCGAAGGCCGCGCCTTGGGCGGCTTCCGTCGACCGCGACCTTGCAATTGGCTCGGCGGGCAAAGAAGTGGAGCGGCTCCAGCAGTTCCTGATCAAGGCGAACGCCGGCTCCGCTGCTCAAGCGCTGGCCAAGGAGGGGGCGACGGGCTACTTCGGCGCACTCACTCGGAGCGCTCTTGCGGAATACCAGCGGGCCGCGGGCATTGCGCCAGCCCGGGGGTACTTCGGGCCGGTGACGAGGGCGCAGCTCCAAAGCGCGGGCGTCCAAATCTCGCTTTAAAACCGGCAGTGCGTCTTCGGCTCTCGGTTATCCACAGCAAAACAACGATTGTTCGCCGCCTTGCTATAATGAATTGGTAAAA
>CAZUVI010000060.1:0-3901 GCA_964623795.1 uncultured Candidatus Saccharibacteria bacterium
TTTGGTGGGCAGGGTGGGACTCGAACCCACAACCCTTTTGGGGACAGCGTTCTAAGCGCTGCGCGTATTCCGATTCCGCCACCTGCCCATTTGAGCGCCCGCCTCATAGTGAAGCGTAGCTTCCAATGTCGGGGTCTGCCAATTCCGCCAAGGGAGCTTTCTGCCTGTTTCATTATGCATAAGCGTACCGCCACTTGACAAGTTCTTAAGTTTATAGTAAACTTTTGGCGGCAATTTTATTTGATGCTTATGTAGGAACTAGGAGGTGTCGAAATGAGAATCTCCTTCACCTGTTCTGTGGAAGCGCTAGAACAGGCAGTAGCAAAACACTGCGGCATTCGTGCAGACATTGGGAAAGACAGCTCTCTCTCCGGTGGGACGAGTGCGCAGGGAGCCGTAGGGGCCCTCATCTCAACCCTTGGGTTTGAGGATGCAAGCGAGGAACTCTTGGAGGCGCGGATGGTTGTGGCAGATGTTAGCCGCGACCTTAGTAGGGTCTGTATATCCTTGGAGACCGATCCAGACGATCACGATCTGAAGAACGAAAGCGCAGAAGCGAGGCGCGAAATCAAGCAGTGGTTCCTCGCCCAGGTGAAAAAGCTCCAGAAGGAGCTTGGAGTTACCAACGGTTAGGCGGCCTCTGCCGCCATTGGCATAGCGCCGCGAGATCTCTCTCGCGGCGCTTTCATTTTTGACAATTTACTTATTTTATGCTAGTTTATGGGAAGCCCAACAACAACTTAAGGGAGGGAGTTCCCCTTCCAAATCTACCCAAGGACAAGGAGGAATAGGGGATGATCGAGCTCATCGGTGCCGCAGGTGTCGCCGTTGCAATCGGCAGCGGGCTGGCGCGTTCCATAACGACCGTTTCCCAGAAGCACTTCGCCATCGTGGACTGGTTCGGCTACCGCTTCGCGGGTTACCTCGAGGAGGGGCCGCACCCGGTGCCGCCATTCTCCGACGTCACGGAGTACTCGCTCGAGCTCGCTACGAAGCCCATCAAGGTGGTTTTCTTCTCGGGTGACAAGCTTGAGGTCCGCGCAGAGGGCTCGGTGCAGTGGCGCCCCGATCCTGGGGTGCAGTACTACCGTGATGACAAGGGTCGGCGTGTTCTCTGTGAGCCAGACGAGAACGGCCGCGTGCTCTTCGTCGAGATGTCCGAAGAGACCATTCTCTCGGGTACCACGGACGCGATCGAGGAGCAACTTGGTATCGTGGCTGGCACCGAAGATGCGGATGCTTTCATCGAGAAACGCGAGGCTATCGGACTCTTAATCAACGCCATTCTCCGTCTCGACAAGGACAGGATCGTACCATTCACCTTCGATACCATCTGCAGCGATTCTGCCAAGCGGGAAGAGCTGAAGCGGCTGCTCTCGATCGAGAAGGATATAGCGGACGAGCGGTCGGAGCTCGAGAAGCGCTTCGGCGTCGACATCGAGCTCTTCGCGCTCTCCAAGGTACGCTTCTCCGAGAAAACGGAAGTGGCGCTCCAAGAGAAGCAGCAGGTCGTGGCGCAGCTCCGCGCCAAAGGGGAGCAGGCGACGGTGACTCACGAGCTCGTGAAGAAGTTCAAGGAAGAGGGGCTCACCCCGCAAGAGGCCTTCAACGCGGCAGCGCAGGTGGTGGGGATCGGCAATGTGGCACGCCAGATCCACTCCATCGAGGGCATCAGGCCGCTCGTAGAGATCGTCAGAATGGGAGGGAGCTAACGAGATGGCTCACGAAACTCCTACGAGATTTCCTATAGGCAAGAAGAAGGCGTTCTGGGTCTTTGGCTTCGGCGTTGCGCTCGTTGTGTTCGCGCTGGCGCTGAGGACCGTCTTCGCCTCCCTGCCGACAGTATTCAGCTCCGCGGCTTCGCCGCCAAGCTGGCCGCTCTGCAGCGATGCGGAGAGGATCGTAGAGGTCATGGAGCGCGAGACCAAGACCGCGATTCGTTCGGAGTGCTGGTCGGCCTGGATTCGGGTGCCGCCACAGAGATACTTCCAGGTGGACACGCCAGGCGAGGTGGAGGCCTGGTTCTGGAACGGCAAGCGCCTGTTCTTCGCGGACAAGAACCCGCGCTGGCTGGGCGACATCCCCACAAGCACCTTCCGCATTCGGGGGAAGACCGGCATGGCGGTCGTTCATCTCAAGTAACCAAAAGGCCCCTCCCGCACTCTGCGGGACGGGGCCTTCGCTTTGCTGTCCGAGTTCTTTGCGCTACGCGCCCACGAGCTGCGCAACGATGAAGCGGATGCCTTGCGCGACGAGCGCAACGGCGATCGCGACCGCGGCGTAGATGAGCTGGTTCGACGCGGTCTTCACCTTCTCGGGGTCGCCGCCGGCGGTAAGGTAGATGAACGCCGCATAGAGGATGAACATCACCGCGACGATCATGAGGAGCGTGAACATCCAGTTCAGGAGCCGCTCCAGGATGTCGATGATCTCCTCAATGCTGCGCGGACCTTCCGGAAGCGTCTCTACCGCTGCCAAGCTCAAGAGAGGCATAGCCGCGATGGCGACTGCCGCCGCAAGCGGCAAGGCGATCTTTCCAAATGTTTTCATGTAAGAAGCGGGAAATTAGGGGTTCCGAAGAGCTGTTTTCTGGCAAAGGGCCTCGACCTTTTCCTCGGCGCCGGCCTTAGGAAGCCGATCCGCCAAGCAGTTGCTTGAGAATAAGGGTGACGCCTTTGCTGATAATGATAATACCATATCCGATGACCGCATACAATATCGTTTTCCGGCCCGTCGTGAACTTCTCCGGCTGGCCTCCGGCGGTGAGGATCTGAAACCCGCCGTAGATAACCACGATCGCGACGACAAAGCCGCCGGTATAAATGAGATAGGTCGTGATGCTGTCCCACACGCCGATTATGGTGTCGGCTTTCAGGGGGTTGGAAATTCTTATTCCTCCTCCCGTTCCCCTGCCTCCGAAGCCACTCTGCTGTGCATAAGTGATCAGGATTAATTTTTGGAACAACCAGTCCATGCCATTAAGTATACCAAACTCGGGCTATCTCTGTGGAATTGTCCCCTCCCAGCCCTTTACGTCCCAGTGGTCGTGCTCTTTGGCGAAGGTCGAGCCGTTCGGGGCGCGGTAGACGGTCGCGCCGTCGATCCTTTTCCCGGGCAGCCGTTCGTAGGTGCTCTCGATATAGCCGTCGAGCGCGGCGTTCCGCTTGAAGTCGAGCTTGGCGCCCGTGGCGTGGCTGTCTACTCCCTGCGCGTGGCCGAGTTCCGTGCCGCCCGTGACGGCCACCGAGCAGTTGCAGTCGCGCTTGAGCGTCGTTGCTCCCGCGATGGTCGAGGCGCGGACGCCCTGGAGCGAGGTGCAGCCGCCCGCGACCGCTTGGTAGGCGACGCCCGAGGGACACTCGCTTTTGTTCACGGAGATGCCGGCCTGCTGAAGCTGCGCCCGCGCGTCCGTCGAACTTAAAGTCCCGCTCCCTGGTGCGGGAGCGGGAAGTGGAGCGGATCCGGGACCGGGAGTGGGCGCGGGCGTGGGCAGGGAGACGGGGCCGGAGTTCGCAGTGCTGCATTGGATCTCGTTCCAGAACCGCGGGTTCCATCCCTCGACGCCTTTCGCGATGATCTGGAAAAAGGAGTTTAAAACAACCCAGGCGACAAGAACGATGAGGACGCCCACGACCGCGGTCGTGATGATCTCCCGTCCCTTTGTTACACGGCTCTCCGAGCCGCCTGCGGTCATGATGAAGAAGCCGCCCACCACGATGCCGATCGCTCCCGCCGCGAATGCGAATTGAATAAGAAACTTGACGACGTTATCGAGGAGATTCCAGACGTGACAGAACGTGCAGTCGGGCTGGCCGGGTCCTCCGCACGGCACCAGTCCCTCTTGAGCGAAGGAGAGCAAAGGCAGAGCGAAGAGAACGAGGACGATAATGAGGCGCTTCAT
>CAZUVI010000061.1:0-3861 GCA_964623795.1 uncultured Candidatus Saccharibacteria bacterium
GTGAGGGCGAAAACCGAAAGGACCATGATGTAGGTGGCGACGGCTTCTCCGGAAACCTTCCGGCCGTCATGGGCAAAGAACGAAAATCCGAAGAGGCCGAAGATGACAACGGTCCAGATGATAACGAACCACTCGCCCGGATGCCGCCGCAGGCCGTGCAGCTCGTACCATCGGTCGAATTCCTTGGTGCCCGCGTACAGTCCGAGCACGCCGATGTAGATCACGGAGAGCGGCGCGATGAGAAAATCATAGGCGCCGTAGAGGTAGAAATCCGCAACGAGAAATGCCATGACCACGAGGGTCCAGAAATTGGTGAGCCGTCGCCAGATCTTTTCGTCGCGGAAGACGCTCATGCCGGTTTCTCTTTTTTCCACTCTCCGGCGCCCTTTCCTGCGAGAAGTTCGTCGAGCATCTCAAGTTCCTCGTAAATACCCTCGATGAGCTCGTAGTTCTTTGCCTCATCGAGCGTCACCCAGGCGTGCTCGGTGAGCGCCGGGCAGAGTTTCACCTCGCCGCCGTCATGGTCGGCGTACAAGCTCACGATGAGTGCAGGGACGTTGTCGGGCCGTACATAGACCATGCTCGTGAGATAGCCGATGTTCTTGACCGGGAGCCCGGTTTCCTCCAGCACTTCGCGGCGCACGAGGTCTTCGAGCACGTTGTACCAGTGCGACCGCGTGTCTTTGGGGCGGCTGGCGTAGTCCGTCATCTTGAGCTTGCCGCCCGGGACGGTCCAGAGATTGGGAAACGCCTTCTCGTGCGGAGCGCGCCGCGCGATGAGATATTTTCCGTCCTTTATTACGATGCCTGTCACGACGACGTAATGCGCCTGTTGGGGGTCGTACATAGTTTTCATTATATAGTATGGAGTATGGGTAAAGTTCTTTTGCCTTCCGTGATCGTCGAAGTCGAAGGGCCGGTCGTCTTCCTTGCGGGCCCCATCCAGGGCGCGCCCGACTGGCACGAAGAGGCGGCCCGCATTCTTTTGGAGCTCGATTCGGCGTTCACGATCGCCTCGCCGCGCGCACTGCCGAATGAGTACGAAACATTCGACGAGGCGCACTACCGCGCCCAGGTGGACTGGGAGACGCACTACCTGCGCCGCGCCGCCCGGGAGGGCGTCATCATGTTCTGGCTTGCCAAGGAGAAAACGCACATCCACGAGCGCGCCTACGCGCAGACCTCGCGCTTCGAGATCGGGGAGTGGAAGGAGCGCCACATGCGCGATGGCGCAAAGCTGGTGGTGGGCATCGAGGATGGATTCTCCGGCGCGCGCTACGTCCGGCACCGCTTCGGGCAGGACTGCCCCGAGGTGCCGGTCGTCTCTTCCCTCCGCGAGGCCTGCGAAGCGGCGGTGCGGCTCGTACCAAGCTAAGTACTCTGCGTCCGATCGGTTTGTCGCGCGCCTTGATAACGATGGACGCGGGATTTTTTCTGTGATAAACATTCCAGCAGGCCATTCAATCTGCGGAAGGGAATGAAGATGCTCAAGCTGCTCGAACTGCTCGAAGAGTGCCGCCGCGGGAGTCACGATCTCTTGGAGCTTCTCGAGGTTCGCTGCCTTGCGCCAGGGGTTTCCACGGTCGCGCGCTGGTGCAGGCGCTGCGGCTCGGCGGTGGTGGACGTCGACTACGACGGGCGCACCAATGCCGGCCAGATCATGAAGATGCGCTCCCCGGAGTTCCTGAAGCAGGCCATCGCCGCCATCCATCGCCAGCTCCTCGGTGAGCTCGTCACGACGCTTCGCGCCGACCGCGCCAACCGGCTCTTCGGCAGGGGCTACGCCGAGGCCGCCCTGATGCAGAAGGCGGCCGGCAGGGCGCCGATCTCTGAGGAGCTTGCCGCGAAGGTTCGCTTCCTCGCGACCGTCGTCCGGCACCTCGAAGGCGGCTACGACAACGAGGGCGTCTGCGCCTGGTTCGAACGGCCGCGCGTCCAGCTCGGCGGCAGGAGCCCCGTTCAGGTCCTCACGGAAAGCTGGGACCCCGCCGGCAAGGACGCGCAGAGCATCCTCGAGCTCGCGCGCTCGCTCTCGTCTTCTCCCGCGACATAATAGTTGTGCATTCACGGTCCGCCCCTCGGCGGACCGTTCCAATTGCGATAAAATTTCAGTAACGACATAAAGCTAAAAAACGGCGTTACATTATAACACGCCATGGCGTGTTATAATGTAACGGAAAATAACAAAATAACAAAGAGAATAACAGAAGTAACGGCATGAAGCTAAAAAATTTCCCAAACCATATTGCGGTCATTCCTGACGGCAACCGCCGTTGGGCCGCTGCGCACAGAAAACTTCCCTGGGAGGGGCACGAAGCGGGGGCCAAGACGTTCGAGCGCGTCGCGCATGAGGCGTTCAAACTCGGCGTTCCGTACTTCACCTTTTGGGCGCTCTCCGAGGACAACTTTCTGAAGCGCGAGAAGCGCGAAGTTGCATTCCTGATGAAGATCATCGCGCAGGGCGCAAAGGAGATCGCAACCTCCACATGGGTGCGCGACATGGGGGTGCGCGTCCGCATCCTGGGCCGCTGGCGCGATCTTTTGCGGGAGAAAGAAGTGCGCGCGCTCGAGAAGATCGAGGACGCGACGCGAAGCGGCACGGAGCGCACGCTCACCATCCTCGTCGCCTACAACGGCACGACGGAGATGGTCCAGGCGGTCCGGAACATCGCCGAGCTCGCGCGGATGTCGCCGGATCTTGAGATCAACGGCGCGCTTGTCAAAAAGGCGCTCATGACGGCGACGCTTCCGCCGGTGGACCTCGTCATCCGGACCGGCGGGGAGCCGCACTGGTCGGCGGGGTTCATGATGTGGGACACGGCGGAGAGCCAGTTCTATTTCACAAAAACGCTCTGGCCGGATTTTGGCGCGAAGGAACTCGGGAAGGCGCTCCGCGACTACAGCCGCCGCGAACGCAGGTTCGGCACATAGCGAGAGTTTGACCCCCACGCGGGGCGGACATAGAGTAGGAGCAGCTGTTTTCATCGAGCACAAGGAGGCGTGCCATGAGGCGCGTTCTGGGAGGGTTGTTTTTGAGCGTATTCGCGTTCTCTCTCGCGTATGCCGCGGAGGCGCCGTCGCCTGGCCGCTCGGATGTCGGGGACTACGAGCGTCTGCTGCTCATGCCCCGCGTCGAACGCAGGGGAGATGCGGACGACGCGTCCGTTTCGTGGCGTGAGACGGCGCTCGGTCACGTCGTGGCGTGGCAGGAGTTCATCGACCGCTACCCGGAGTCGATATTCGTGCCGGCCGCCTACATCCGGATGGCGGAGTGGTATCTGACCATCAAGACGACCGACGGCTCGCCGAAGTGGTACGAGAACGAGCACAAAGAGGATCCCGACGCCATCAAGAACAAGCCGGAACTGCTCGACCCCGTCTACGCGCGCGAAGCGCACAAGCTCCTCACCAAGGTGATCCGCGAGTACAAGGACTATCCCCACTACTCGCACGTTGGGAACGGGGAGTTCGAGTGGAACGACAAGGCGGTGGCGGTCGCGCTCTACAACCGCGCCATGTTCTTCCGCGGCTCCTGCAAGAGCGACCTTGCGCGCCTCGTGAAGGAGTTCCCCGGCCTTCCCTCGACGCAGAGCGCGCTGCGCGATCTCGGAAATTCGAAAAGCTGTAAGTGAACGAATGAGCCCCCACGCCTGCGTAGGCATGGGGGCTTTCTGCTGTTTATCGCGGCTCCGTACAGGGCCGCTCCATGCGCAGGAGCGAACCGCACTCCTTGCAGTACTCGTTCACGCCGTGCCGCATCTCGCGCTTCTCGACCCGCACGTGGTCCGTGATCTCGCGGACCAGGCAGGCGACCGCCTGGACGAGGTCGTTCACCACGTGGAACCCCAGGCCCTGCCAGGG
>CAZUVI010000062.1:0-119 GCA_964623795.1 uncultured Candidatus Saccharibacteria bacterium
AGGCCGAGAGGGAGCGCAGTCGCCACGCCGGGGCGACTGACGCGTGGTGTTCGTGCAAAGTCAGAACTGCTTGGTTCTACTCGAACTTTACCTTGAGGCTTCTTCCCTTCTGACGATTC
>CAZUVI010000062.1:129-3854 GCA_964623795.1 uncultured Candidatus Saccharibacteria bacterium
TCTCGGAGTCCCGACGGCTTGGCTCTGCGTCGGGACGAGAGGCAGCGGACGTCTGCCGCAGGAGCAGACGGACCGCGGTTCCGAGGAGGCAGAGCGGCAGGGCACCGTGCCCGCTCGGCCTGCGAGAGGGTGTTCTTAGCGAAACCAGAACTGCTTGGTCCTATTCGAACTTCACTTTCAAACTTCTTCCCTTTTGACGATTCAGCTTCGGAAGACGGATCGTGAGTATCCCGTTCTTGAGGTTCGCGACCGCCTTATCGGGGTCGATCTCCTGCGGGAGGATGATCGAGCGGGAGAACCTGCCCCAGTAACATTCCTGGTAGAAATAGTCGTCCTCGCGCACTTTTTTCTCCCGCTTGCGTTCGCCCCTGATGGTGACCGCCTCGCTCGTGATGTTGATGTCGAGGTCCTCGGGCTTCACGCCGGCGATGGTCGATTCGATGACGATCTCATCCGGCATCTGGTACACGTCGATGGTGAGCTGGCCCTCTGCCTCGGCGCCCGCCTCCTCTTTTTCGTCTTCTGTATCCTCGTCGCTCTCGATGCTGATCTCTACGGGAGCTTCTTCCTTCTGGATCTTGATCGTCGAAGAGCCGACTTTCGCCAATTCAACGCGCGGGACATCCTCCGCGTCCGCACTCACGCTATCGCTTGCGCTCGCGCCGCGTGCCAGTCGTCCGAAATAGTTGCGGGTTTCTTCGTCCATGGGATTATCCGGTCTTCGGGGCGGCTTCTCCTCGCGCCGTCGCCTTTAGCTTTTCGAAATCGTTCAGTACGAAAAAGGCGATCACCACCAGGAACAACGTCGCGTAGATGACCTCGTCGAATCTAAGTATAAAGTAGTTGAACAGCGCGTGCAATCCGGTGGCGATAAGAATTCCGGCGAGGAGGAACCGCGCGCTCCGTCCGCGCAGGATGCCTTTTGCCCAGTAAAAGCCGACGACGGCGGAGCTTAGCGCATGGAGGAGGGTGGCGCCGATGAAGCGGAGCGTCGTGGTCTCAAAGACGCGGCTCACGAGCGCCACGCCTTGCGCCGCATCGCCGTTCGCGGAGCGGAACGCGTCCACGGTCGTGTCCAAGGCGCCGATGTTCTCGACGGCGGCAAAGCCGAGGGCGGCGACGATAAGGTAGATCATCGCGTCAACGGGCTCGTCGAACGCGCGGCTCCGCGCGACGACGAAGTAGGCCGCTCCGAATTTGAAGAGCTCCTCGATGGCGGCGAGGCCGAAGAGCGCCGCGAGGCCGCGCGAGGAGAATCCCAGGAGCTCCGCGCCCGAGTTCCAGGCAAGCTGAAGGGCGAACACGACAAGGGTAACGGCGGCGCCGGCGAGGAAGGTGAAAAAGATGAGCCGGCGCGGCTCGGGGTGAAGATCTTCCTGGAGATAGAACGCAAGCCAGGCGAAGCTGGGCAGGAGGCCGAGGAGAACGAGCGCCGAGTACATATTGTTTAGATTCTACCACCGCTCCACCATGAGGAACGGCTGATCTTTGCGCGGCAGCTTCTGATAGATCGCCTCGGTCACGAAGGGCATAAAAGGGTGGAGGAGTTTGAGCGTCGCGAGGAGCGCATAGGCAAGGACCTCGCGGGTACGCTCGCCATGTTCCGTCGCACTCACGCCGTCGCTTGCAAGCTGCCCCTTGCTCTTTTCGATATAAACGTCGGCAAGCTCATGCCACGCGAAGTGGTACGCGGCCTGCGCCGCTTCGTGGAGTTCAAAGCGGTCGAGATGTCCGGTGACCCGCTCTTTCGTCTCCGCAAGGTTCGCGAGAACGGCGCGGTCGTCGTCCGTTTTCGGCTCCGGCGGCTCTTGGAGCGCGAAATGCCTCTGTTCGGTGTTCGCGAGGATGAACCGCGCGATATTCCAGAGCTTGTTCGCAAAATGCTTCATGCCGCGCACCTTGTCCTCGGAAAGGGGGATGTCCGTTCCCGGGGCGCTGCCGAAGACGAGCGCAAAGCGAAGGGCATCGGTGCCATGGGTGTCGATGACGCCCAATGGGTCAACCACGTTCCCCTTGCTCTTCGACATCTTCTGGCGGTCCTTGTCGCGCACGAGTCCCTGAATAAGAACGGTCCGGAAGGGCTCTTTTCCCGTGCGGTAATACGAGAACATGATCATCCGCGCCACCCAGAAGAAGAGGATGTCGTAGCCGGTCTCCATCACGTCGGTCGGGAAAAACGTCTCGAAGTCGCGCTTGCCGGCCGCCTGGAGCGTAGCGTACGGCCACTGGCCGGACGAGAACCATGTGTCGAAGGTATCGGGATCGCGCGTAAGCTCGCCGCTTGTGCAGCGGGGACATTTCGTCACGTCATCGTCGATGTCCACGATGATCTCTCCGCACCCGCAGTACTTCACGGGAATGGGGATGCCCCACCAGATCTGGCGAGAGATCGGCCAGTCCCGCAGGTTCTTCATCCAGTGCATGAAGATCTTCTCCTGCCATTCGGGCAGGATGGCGATCGTCTTCGACTCCACTGCCGCGACCGCCATGTCGCGCAGGGATGGCCTGCCGTCCCCAGCCGTCGCCCCCTTGGGGCTATGGCGGGCAAGGGGAAGCGGCTTCGTCACCGCCACATACCACTGCGGCATAATGAGCGGCTCGATCACGGTTCCGCACTTATAGCAGAGCTGGACGTTGTGTCTGTAATGAAGGTCGGTCTTCACGAGGAGTCCTTTTTTCTCCAGGTCCTCCGCCACGCGCGTTCGCGCCTCTCCCACTTTGAGGCCTTGGTAGGGTCCGGCGAGTTCGTTCATCCGTCCGTGCTTGTCGATAACCTGCCGGGGCCCCGGGATCTCGTCCTTGTGCCGCTGCCAGATCTCGAAGTCGGCGGGGTCGTGCGCGGGAGTGACTTTGACCACGCCCGTTCCGAATTCCGGATCCACGGCGTCGTCCGCGATGACTTTGAGTTTTGCCGTGCCGAGTACGGTCTCGATCTCGATCTCCGTGCCGACGAACTTTTTGTAGCGTTCGTCCTTGGGGTTCACCGCAACGGCGGTGTCGCCGAACTTCGTCTCGGGGCGAACCGTTGCGAGCTCAAAGGGCCCGTACGCGATGTAGTAGAGGGGGTCCTCCCGCTCCTCGTACTTGGTTTCGAGGTCGGAAAGCGAGGTCTGATGCTTGGTACACCAATTCGCGATGCGCTCGCCGCGGTAGACGAGGCCGTCCTCATGCATCTTCTTGAACGTTTCGTAGACGATACGCACGATGCGCGGATCGAGCGTGAAGATGTTGCGCGACCAGTCGCAGGACGCGCCCATCCGCCTCATGCCCTCCTCGCTCACGTGCTTGTTTTCCTGCACAAAATCCCATATCTCTTTGTAAAACTCCTCGCGCTCCATTTTGAAGCGGCTTCGGCCCTGTTTCTCCAGTTTCTTTTCGAACACCACCTGGGTCTCGAACCCCGCATGGTCGGTGCCGGGGAGCCAGAGCGCGCGTTTGCCACGCATGCGGGCGAAACGGATAAGGATGTCCTGGATGGTGAGGAAGAGGGCATGGCCGGCGTGGAGCGGCGCGTTCGCGTTCGGCGGCGGCATGATGATGCAGTAGGGCTCTCCGCCCTGGTCAGGCAGATCATCGGGATTAAAAAAACCGGAGGCCTCCCACTCCTTGTAGAGTTTTTTCTCGTGCGCCGAGGCGTCGTAGGCCTTCTCGAGCAGTTCCGGCATACGACTATTATAACGAGAAGTCCGCTCCCATGGGGAGCGGACTCGACTCCGTTTACTTGG
>CAZUVI010000063.1:0-3801 GCA_964623795.1 uncultured Candidatus Saccharibacteria bacterium
CCTTCCCTGCACAACAAGGCGCCGAGCAAAAAGACCGCAAGGACACGGATCGGGCATGATCATGCCGGTGTCCCCGGTGTCATATCTGATAAAAGGCATGATGTAATGACGGGAAAAACGCGTAACAATTACCCTCCCAAAATTTCCAGGTTGAAGGGCATACCCGTTGTCATCAACGATCTCGACCACAAAAGACTCTTCGTTGAGATGAAATCCGTTATGTTCTCTGCATTCAACCCCAACGCCGCCAACCTCCGCAAGACCATACAGATCATATAATTCCCCGCCCCCGAACGTATCCTCAATAAAACCGCGCAACTCCGGCGTAAGCATTTCCCCATAGGAGTAAATGAAACGAAAATACGGCCTCTTCAAGCGGCGTAATTTTCGGACCGTGCTGGCGACATCAAAAAGCACTGCCGGCCTTGCTTCAATGATCTCCGGAGAATATTCAGCGAGTCGTTGTAATGCCCTCTCGGGATCGGTTCTTACAAATTGCCAGGGCAGGGTCGGTCCCGGCACGGATGATACGGGATTTTCCGTGATATGAACAACTTTTAAAGATTCGGCAAGATAGCGGGGGGTAACGCCTAACCACAAAAGAAAACGATATTTGTAAAAAATATTTGGATACTGAAATCTATCATCTCGCGCAGTTGGAAAACGGAAAGGTTCTCCGGCAGAACCGGAGGTGTGATACCACGTATATTCATTAACGGAGGCCTCATCATTGATAAGATCGGCAAAAGAAACCTGCCGAAAGATCTTCTTTGTGGTTATCGGGAACTTTTGGATATCGGAAATGGTTCGGATCTGTAACGGATGAATGTCATTTTCTTGCCAGATTTTTTTATAAAAAGGTACGTGCGCATATGCAAGGGCGGCCAAATTCTTCAACTCCCTGAGCTGCCACATTTCCGCAAAAGGCCGCGGGAAAGTATGAATTCTCCGCCACAGTTCGAAATGGACGACGCGTTCTACGAAAGTCGTGAAATTCGGCATGAGAGGCCGCACTATGCTACTATACACGGGCAAATCGGCATGCGCAAAACTGTTTTCGCGTCTTTTGCGGCGCTTCTCAAGACGAATCGCAACCTCGATCTCGAAGAAGGATTTCTCATCGCGGAGATCTTCATGGCGCTTAAGAAAACCGGTTTCACCGCATACGCGGCCGCGCACCGGGAGTTTTTCGTCATGTGCGCGGCGGAGGAGCTCCGGCTCCGCAGCGACCTTCTTGAAGCGCTCTGCGAATTTCTCGCAGAGAAAGGCATCATGCGGAAGACGGGGCCGGGGACTTTCCGCGCGGAGAGCCGTTTCTTCTCCGACCAAGGACCGATTCCGTTCCTCCTCGCCTACAAGACCGCCTGCAACTCACTCACGGGACTATTGGACGGCTCCACGACATACGGCAAAGACGTCGCGCGCGACGCGCGCTATTTAGGCACCGGGACAAAGCTTATTTTTCCGCTCCTCGGGGAGATATTCAAAACGCGCGGCATCAAAACCGTACTGGACCTCGGTTGCGGAAACGGCGCGTTTCTTCTAACCCTTGCCGAGACATTGCCCGGCTTCCGGGGTATCGGCATTGACATTGACGCGCCGACCGTCGAAGAGGCGACAGCCGCGCTTCGCGTTTCTCCCCATAACGATTCCATCCGCATACGGGAGGGAGACGTACGGCATCCGGAGTTATTTCCGCCCGACGTTGGTTCGCCTGAAGCGCTCGTAGGCATGGGCATCTTCCATGAGTTCAGGAAAGACGGTTCTCTCGTCCCTCTTTTGAACCGCTACAAGACCCGCTTTCCCAAGGCGCGCCTCTTTCTTGTTGAGTTCGACACGCCGGGATGGGACGAGCTCCGAGAGAAGCCGGAGGGGCCGAAACGGCGCGGAGCCGCTATCTATCGCTTAATGCACCATGTGAGCGAGCAGGGCCTGCCGCAATCGAAGGACGAGTGGCGGAAGACACTGGAAGAAACAGCATGGCGGGTCGTGGACATGCACACGGGCCCGAATCGGCTGGTTGCGTTCGAGTGTCAGTAGCCCCGCGCAGCGGTCCGATATTTTTTGAAGAGCGCCTCGCTCACTCCCCAGCCCACGGGTTCGGAAGCCCGAAACGAGCGGATAAGCCGTTTCCAGTTCTTATAGTACTGCCGTCCGTTCAGCTCCGTGCCGCCGATGGTTGTAAGCCGACTGCCGCACGCCACGCCGACGAGATAGCCGATGGGAGGAGCCGTAGTGAGATCCATGATAGTCCATCGCATCCGCCGTTTCCGCAGTTCATCAAGGCAGAGGAGCGTTCCCGAGAAGGTCTTGGTGTGGGGCTTTAAGGCAACGCCGGCGTATCCCTGCGCGTAAAGCTTCTTGATGTCGCGGTGATCCGCGCAGCTTTCGTCGGCGAAGACCGGAACGCGCGCTCCGATGTCGTTCACGCGCGTCCGGGAGTTCCTCGCAAACGGCTCCTCGATAAGCAGAAGTTTGCGCAGAGCCCTGGAACCGAGTAAACCGATAAAATTGCTTAAGTCCCCCGGCGAACCATAGGCCTCGTTCGCATCGACGGTTACCTTTTCCACCCCCTTTATTTCCGCAATACGGTTAACTCTTTTGGCGTCGGCGTCGGGCCTCCCGCCCAGCTTTATTTTGAAATGAGCTATGCCCTCTTTTTTGATGGCGCGAACTATCGAATGAACGGGATCGCCCATACCGACCAGATGCATCACCCGAACCGTGCGCGGTCTGTCGTGGTCCATCCGGCTCTTCACCTCGGGAAGCGCAAAGATACTTTTTCCTTTCAATTTCGCATAGGCATCCCAGAGCGCGAGATCGATCGGCGAGAGCGCCATGACATACGCAAGGTTCGGAAGTTGCGTTCTGTTTTTTAATGCGAACTTCGTGTAGAAGTCGAACGGGGTCGAGAACGCAAAGCCTCGAAGTCCGCGCCTCGCGCGCTCCACGCACTCCTTGATCTGACGCTCTCTCTCCCGAAGCGGGAGGTCCCGCCTGTCGGCCCACACAGCGCTTATGCTGTTGTGTCCGAACCCCTTGACCGTCTTCGCGCCGTCACTGACTTCTACGACAACGAACATCTGTGGCACGTTCCGAATGACGCCGGAAGCGATCGCGAGCGGCTTTTTGAGCGGGTAATCACCGAAGCGTATCTCAATGTTTTTGACCAAGAGCATGCTGCAATTCCTCTACAAAGGCGACCGACCGAACTGCATCTTCGGCAAAGGAGAGGAGGGGGTCGCGCTTCTTGCGAAGAATAAAGTCATTCACTGCGGATAGAAAAAACTCGTGATCGGAGCGCTCCGGGAAGCCGGCGAGGCATATGCGAGTGCCGCGGAGGTCTCTATGGATTATTTTTTCGAACGCGTGTCCGCCGATCTCCATGCTCCCGCGGCTCCCGGCAATAAAAATAGAATGCGCGTTGCGGTTGTGCTTCGCGGCGGTAGTCACCGTGACCGTCCCCACCGCGCCGTTCCTGAACTCAACCGCGGCAGCATACACGTCCTCGACCTCTTTAAGGCGCGGACGAAAGTTTTTGCGAATTGCCATGATGCGTTTCGGCCAGCCGCAGAGAAGCCGCATCATGTCGAGCGCATGGATGCCCTGGCTCAAGAGCATCCCGCCAGAACGGCCGCGATCGCTTCGCCATCGCTTGTTGAAGTAATCCCTGTCTCGATACTTGTACACGTGGACATTGCACAGCAAGATCGTGCCGATTTTTCCCGACGCCAGAAGACGGAAGAGGAGCCGGGCTGCGGGGCTAAAGCGGGTCTGAAAGACGGTGATGATATTTTGCTT
>CAZUVI010000064.1:0-1130 GCA_964623795.1 uncultured Candidatus Saccharibacteria bacterium
CCGGAATACACGCGGAAGAAGGTGAGCGAACCCACATAGGGGTCGCTTGCGATCTTGAAGGCGAGCGCGGTGAAGGGCTCTTGATCGTTCGGCTTTCGGAAGATCTCCGTGCCCGTCTTCAGATCTATGCCCTTCGTCGGCGGCATATCGGTCGGCGCCGGCAGATAATCAATAACGGCATCGAGCGCGAACTGGACGCCTTTGTTCTTGAGCGCGGAGCCGCAGAGGACCGGAACGAGGTCCACCGCGATCGTCGCCTTGCGCAGCACGCGCTTCAGGTCGGCAAGGTCCGCCTCTTTGCCCTCGAGATAGCGGCTCATGAGCGCGTCATCGTGCTCGACGATCCGTTCGATAAGCTGGGCGCGACGCTTCTTCGCTTCCTCCTGCATGTTCGCCGGGATCTCCGCCTCCACAATGCGCTCCCCCTTGTCGCCCTCGAAGCGGTAGGCCTTCATCTCGAGAAGGTTCACGACGCCCTGGAACTCCTGCTCCAGGCCGATCGGCAGCTGAAGCGGTATCGCGTTCGGGTTCAGGCGCTCCTGGATGGATTTCAAGCTGTTCTCGAAATTTGCGCCGGTGCGGTCCAGCTTGTTGATGAAGCAGATGCGCGGGACGTTGTACTCGTCGGCGTAATGCCAGTTCGTTTCGGATTGCGGCTCGACGCCTGCGACGCCGTCGAAGACCACGACCGCGCCGTCCAAGACACGGAGCGAACGTTTCACCTCGACGGTAAAGTCGATGTGGCCGGGCGTATCGATAAGGTTGAAGCGATGTTCAAGGGCCGTGTCCCCTTTCGCGTAGGTCGGCACCCAAAAACAGGTCGTTGCCGCGGCGGTGATGGTGATGCCGCGCTCGCGCTCCTGTTCCATCCAGTCCATCACCGTGTCGCCTTCATGCACCTCGCCGATCTTGTGCGAAACGCCGGTATAGAACAGCACGCGCTCGGACACGGTTGTTTTGCCCGCGTCGATGTGGGCGATGATGCCGAAATTACGGACTCTTTCGATCGGATACGTGCGTGGCATACGGCGCAAGCGTCAGCGTGAGTGCACGAAGGCCTTTTATCGTCTCGCAAAATGCGCAAAGGCGCGGTTCGCTTCCGCCATTCTGTGCACGTCGAGCTTCTTTTT
>CAZUVI010000064.1:1140-3790 GCA_964623795.1 uncultured Candidatus Saccharibacteria bacterium
GATCGGATACGTGCGTGGCATGAAGATAATTTATTTATCCCGTTTCCAAAGATAAATGATCACTAAAATCATAGCAACGCCTATCGCACCAACGTTTCTATTTACGATTCTCAACGGAGTATAAACAGGATCTCCGTTGCCAATGTCACCGAGTGTAAACAATAAAAAAATCGAGAACCCCACAGAAACTGCTACGAAAAGACATGCCGATTTCAAAAGTGATCTGCTGTTTTTCATTGCTACGATTTTTTCTACCTTCTGGCGAAGTGCGCGAATGCGCGGTTCGCTTCCGCCATTCTGTGCACGTCGAGCTTCTTTTTGATGGCCGCGCCCTCGTTCTTTGATGCGGCAACGAGCTCCTCGGCGAGCTTTTCCGCCATGCGGCGGCCCTTTTTGGCGCGCGCAGCATCAATAAGCCACCGGCACGCGAGCATAAAACGCCGCTCGGGACGCACCTCGCGCGGCACCTGATAGTTCGCGCCGCCGACGCGGCGGGAAGAGACCTCGACGACCGGAGAGGCGTTCTCCAGCGCTTTTTCGAAGACCGCCAAGGGTTCCTGCTTGGCGTTCTTTTTTACGATGTCGAACGCGTCATAGAGCACCTTCTCGGCAACCGATTTCTTGCCCTCCTGCATCAGGTAGTTCGTAAAGCGTCCCACGGCGATCGAGCCGTGGACGATATCGGGACCGAAATGTTTGCGGTATACGCGCTTCTTTCTCATACTACTTTTTTGCGGTTTTCGCGCCGTATTTCGAGCGCTGTTGCTTCCTGTTCTTCACGCCGCTCGTGTCCAGGATGCCCCGCACGACATGATAGCGGACGCCGGGAAGGTCCTTGACGCGGCCGCCGCGGATCACCACCACAGAGTGTTCCTGAAGCTCGTGGCCTTCGCCCGGGATGTAGGCGGTCACCTCCATGCCGTTCGTGAGCCGCACGCGCGCAACCTTGCGAAGCGCGGAGTTCGGCTTTTTGGGGGTCGTGGTAAACACCTTCAGACAGACACCCCGCTTGAAGGGCGACGGTGAGAAGACCGGGCTGTTTTCCAGCGTATTAAAATAACGCGCCAGCGCCGGCGATTTTGATTTCTTGGAGACCGATTTTCTGCCTCGTGTGAGGAGCTGATGGATAGTCGGCACGGCAGATACTATATCAAACAAAATTCCGATGCGTCAACCCGCTCCTTTCAGAAGAAGATCCCCGCTCCGGAGAAGAACAAGAAGAGCGTCCGGATGACGGGAGTGATGAGACCAAAACCGAAGAAGATGAAGAGAAGCAAGAGAAAAAGTCCGTACCGCTCAAGAAGGTATCTCATCTCGTCCGCACCTCGGGGAAGCAGCGAGAACAGCACCTTGGAGCCGTCAAGCGGCGGAATGGGCACCAAGTTGAATATGCCGAGAAGAATATTGATGAAGATGACCTGGGAAATAAAGAAGCCGAAGGACGAAAGCGGCGTCGCCAAGGCGGCGCTTGCCATCGAAGGAACGAACGTTGCTCCGGTGATGGCGATCCGTTCCGGCGCGCTCAAGGGCAAAAGCAGAAGGACCGTGGAAAACACCGCCGCGACGAGCAGGTTGCTCAAGGGGCCCATAGCGGCAACGAGGCGCTCGCCGATCCGGGGATTCTTGAGGTTCCGCGGATCGTACGGAACGGGCTTGGCCCAGCCGAATATGAACGCCCCGCTCGTCAAGAAGAAGAGCGAGACGGGCAGCACGAACGAGCCGAAAAAATCGAGATGTTTCAGGGGATTGAGCGTCAGCCGGCCCGCCAACTTCGCCGTGGGGTCCCCCATTTTGTATGCCACAAGGCCGTGCGAGACCTCGTGGATCACGACCGAGAAGAGCAGTATGACGATGCGAGAGATCGGTATGAGGGCGCTTTCCATGTTGACTGTTGGTGATCGTTTCTCTATCCTCTACACAATGCGGCAATGCGCACTATGCGAAAAGGGCTCGGTGGTCCGCTCGAAGCGAAAGCTTCTCCGCGGTCATTATAACGCGGTCGCCACGATGCGGAAATATCCGAATCTGCAGAAGACCCGCCTCGCGTCCGGCGAGCGTGTCTTGGCGTGCACTAAGTGCATCAAGACGATTGCCAGGAAGGCGGCGGTTTAGGGTACAATCGGAACGGCGGGCCGTAGTGTAACGGTTAACATGCACCCTTGGGGTGGGTGTGACAGAGGGTTCGACTCCCTCCGGCCCGACATTAAGAAGAAGAACTCCCGGCGTTCCCCGGCCGTTGCTTCGGCACCGTCACCGTGAAGACGGAGCCCTTCCCCTCCTCCGATTCGAACCGGATGGTTCCCCCTGCAGTATCGAGCAGGGATTTTACGATATAGAGGCCCAGTCCCGTGCCGGTCGTATCGGTCGCGCGCACGTTGTCGCCGCGGAAGAACTTCTCGTACATGTGCCCCTGCTGTTCCTTGGGGATGCCGATGCCCGTATCGGAAACGGCGATCGCGAGCGTCTCGTTCTCAACCTTCATCTCGAGCGCCACCTGCCCGCCCTGGGGCGTGTACTTCACCGCGTTCGAAAGAAGGTTCTGCAGGATGATGCGCGCGAGGCGGGGATCGAGAGCAAAGCGCATGGGGTTCTCGATCCCCGGGCACGAGATCGAGAGCTTTTTCGCTTGTATCTCCTGGTCCAGATCGCG
>CAZUVI010000065.1:0-3785 GCA_964623795.1 uncultured Candidatus Saccharibacteria bacterium
AGCGCAAAGAAGATCATAAGGACGTTCGAAAGCCGCAGAACCCGGAAGAGCCGCCCCTCTTTCCGTACTGATACGCGCTTGCGGCATGCAATGACACGCGCCTTTCCCGTCCGGACCCTGCTTTCCGCATCGACCCTCCTCGCGCTCATTTTTGTCGCGCTTGGCATTCTTGCGTATTTCTCGTTTCCCGCCACGGGTCCGGAGGCGGGATTGCGCATCACGTCTCCCGAAGATATTCCTGCCGCCATTCCGCTTCCGCCCGACCTTAAGGTCCAGTTTTCTGCGCGCGCCGAGAACTACGGGGTAAGTTCCGGACAGCGGCCGTACTTCACGCAGGCGGTCATCGACCCCCGCGACGTGCAAGTGGGAGAGGTCCAGCGGCTCCTCGTGCGCGTCGCGGACCCTGACGGCGTCCGCTCGGTCGTCGCGACGACCGAACTTGATACGACGACGCTTACCCTGCCGCTCGCGCGCATCTGGGGCGACGAGAACGACGGCATCTGGTACGGCTCCTGGACCGTCGAGGACACGCACGACGCCCACTACGTGACGAACGTTGCCGCGACGAACGCGCGGCGGCAGACGAATACGCTGGAGCTGGTCTGGAAAGACCCGCACGCCTGCGATGGGGGGCTCTCCGGCGCCTGGACCGTTGCCGCCTCCTGTTCCACGAGCGGCGTTGCGGGAGCCGATCTTGGCAACATCACCGTGAACAGCGCCGTCACGCTCACCGTGACGGCGGCGACGACCGTCGCATGGAACTCCGGCTACACGATCACCGTAAGCGGCAACCTTGCGATCGGAGGCCAGGTCCGCCAGACGAACATCTGGATCAAGGACGCCGATGACGACGCCTACGCGCCGAACGCAACCGACCAGCTTGCGCAGGACGCGGACCCCGGGGCGACGTACCGCAGGAGGTCCCTTGCGAGCGGCACGGACGACTGCTACGACGCGAATGCGAGCGCCAAGCCCGGCCAGACCTCGTACTTTACAACCAACCGCGGCGACGCCTCGTTCGACTATAATTGCGTGAGCGGCGAGGAAAAATTCTACACCGGCACCGGTCCGAGCTGCGGCCAGGGTTGTTGCGGAACAGATTCTTCCGGTTCCTGCAACTCCTATTCGTACACCGCGAACCAGCCCGATAACGGCTCAACTATTGCCTGTGGGAACGCGGTCACCACGTACGCGAGCACCGGCTGCGGCAGCGGCGGCTGCTCGAGCTCTTCCGCGACGCAGGCGTGCAGATAGACGACCATGGACACCCTCGCGCCGAAAAGCCAAAGAACGCGCGTTGCTCTTCTTGTCGCGGCCGCTGCCGCGCTTATCGCGGCTGCGGTCGGAGTCGGCTTCGTGGCCCGATATTACGGCTTTGGCGCGGCAGAACCCGCGGGAGAAGGCGGCCTTCCCTTCTCACCTCTCGAAGCGCCGGCATCCATACTGCGCCAGATCGGGCAGGAATGGACCCTGGCGGGCATTATCCAGAAGGTGGACACTCAAAACAAATTCTTTGAGATCCGGACCGCTCCGCCCTACCCGGTGTCATTGGAGCCGCTGGGATTCGACGACACGGTTCGCATCTACTTTGATCCCGGCTTGGATGTCGTGCATATCGTGGTGGAAACCGAAAACGGCGTCGCGGTAAAACTTCGGCGAAGCACGTGGTCCGACATCTCACGAGTCCCTCCGGGCAAGCCGGTGCGCGTCGTCGGTGAGTTCAGTTCCGACGGGACCTATCTCGCAAAACGCCTCTCCGTCTTCGACTACTCGCCGCAATGAGGTGGCGGAGCAGTGAAGCGCTCCTCTTTGCGAACGGCATCGCCGTTACGCTCGGACTTCTGCTCCTCGCCGACGCCGCGGGCGTTCTCCCGAGGATCGGGGGAGGCGTTTTTTTAAGGACCGGCAACGGGTACGGCCTTGTGTATAGCGACGCCAAGGCCTCCTCCCCCGGTTACACGCTCATCGCGCCCCTCCGAAGCAACGCGGCGTATCTCGTCGATCAGAAAGGGAAGATTTTCCATACATGGCGCATCCCCGGCCTGCCAGAGCTTCGCGAGATGGCAACGAGAAATGAATCAGCGAAGTTCGGGACGCTGCAGGCAAAACTTCTTCCAAGCGGCAACCTCCTTGTCGGTCATGGCGGAGAACTCTCTGGCCGGCCGGACCGCGGCACGATGCCGGCGCTTTTAGAACTTGATTGGGACGGGAATGTTGTCTGGCGATACGAGAACGATATGTTGCATCACGACTTTGAGCGTCTTCCCGACGGCAGAACGGCTGTTATTGCATGGGAAAAGATTCCGGACGCTCTCGCCAAAAAAGTGAACGGCGGCATCCCCGGGAGCGAGCGGGGCATCGGCATGCACTCCGATGCCATTCTTGAAGTTGACCGTGACGGCAAGATCGTGTGGCGCTGGGCGCTTTGGGAGCGTCTCGATCCCGGCGCTCCGGAAAATGTCATACCGCCGGGTTGGCCACGGAACATCTGGACCGCTCTGAACTCCATTGCCTACGTTCCCCGGAACCCGATAACCGGAACGCCGGCGTATCTCATCGGGGTGCACCGGTTCGGGGCGGCGATGCTCGTTGAGCGTGAGAGCGGCAGGATCATCTGGCGCGGCGGCGGACGGGAAGTTCTCGCGAGTCCGCACTCCGCGGTTCTGACGCGGAACGGTACGGTGCTTGCGTTCGACAACGGCTCCGATCCGCCGAAGGAGGTACGCGGCATTTACATCCCGCGTTCGAGCGTCGTGGAGATCGAACCAGCGATCATCGACGGGAACTTTGCTTCGCGGGCGGTCTTCCGGTATGCGCCGGAGCCCCCCATTGCGGTCAAAGCCGCGTTCTTCACGCCGGCAAATGGCAGTGTTCAAGAACTCCCGAACGGTAACATCCTCGTCTCCGCTGGCGTGACCGGGAGGATATTCGAGATCGAAAAAGCGACGAAACGCGTGGTCTGGGATTATATAAGTCCCTTTGGTTTTGCCCTTGAGGGCTGGCCGACGTTCGTCATGAACGCGGTGTACTCCGCCCATCGTTACCCGCCCGGGTATTCCGGATTCCTTAAGTAGTCCCATTGACCCTTCGGCCGGGATCTCCTAAAATACGACAAGGATCCGCTGCAGGTGGATACGCTATGAAAAAATTGGTAAAATTTATCAAACTCGTGCCGCTCTTGTTCTTCGGAGTTGCACTGATCGTCTGGACGTCAGTCTTCCATCGGTCCGGCGACCGCGGGAAGCAGGGCTCGGCTGATCCGTGGAGCTCTTCGGACGACGTAGTTTTCCCGTATTGAAGCGCCGATTTTCTCCGCGCACGCGCATCGCATGCGCGGTGTTTCGTTGCCAATCGGAGTACGGTTTTGTACAATGCCCTGGATGCTCGCCCGTCTTTCCCATATTATCGCCGCCGGACACCGCGCTCTCCGTCCCGAGGAGTACTCATTCTGGCATTTATGGAGAAACCTCTCCTTTCCGCACCGCCCTACGCACCGCGAGGTTAGCATCTACCGCGACTTCATCGGAGAGGGCGCCCGAGAAGAGGCGAATGTTCTGATCCTGGGCGCGACGCCGGAACTTCGCGATTGCGCCGCCGAATTGCGCATACGGCCGATGCTTGTCGATCGGTCATACGACATGCTCTCCGGCATGCTCCGGTTCGCAGAAAAAGCCATCCCGGCGAACGAGTCCTGGGTTAAGGCGGACTGGCTTACCGTTCCGTTGCCGGAACGTCATTTTGATGTCGTGGTTGGCGACCTTTCGCTCCGGCAACTCGCGCCGGAA
>CAZUVI010000066.1:0-3692 GCA_964623795.1 uncultured Candidatus Saccharibacteria bacterium
GGGCTTCAACTTTCTGTACAAATCCCGTACGCTCTAATCGGCGGGCCTATAGCTTAGTGGCAGAGCACCCGGTTTGCATCCGGGAGATCGGGGTTCGATTCCCCGTAGGTCCACAAAGGGAAGTCGTTACAATATAACACGCCATGGCGTGTTATATTGTAACGGTTCTTTTTCCTTCACCTTTACGTTGTCAGTAGCTCCAGTTGATGATGACGTCGTCCACGGTCGGCGTCTGGGTTTGCGCAAAGTTGCTGTCGAGACGGAGCTTGTAGCGGAAGTAGCGATGGTTGTTGTGGTCGGCGAGATTGAGCATGGTTGCGAGGTTGGGACCGGAGGGGGCGTAGTAGGTCGCGCTGGTACCGTCGGGCCCCAGGTAGGTCCAGGTCCCGGGAAGAGTGCAGGTCGGAGGGTTCGTCTCGGCGTTCGGGCACATCGAGGAGCCGAACTGGAATTGCACCGACGTGCCAGTGGGCTGGGTGCCCTGCCAGAGGATGGCGTTCGGAGCGACGCCGTTCGTATCCGCCGTGTCGTACACGGATGACCAGAGAAGGCCGCTTGCGGTTACGGCGACCCACGAGGTCTGCACGGAATAGGGCGAGGAGCCGCAGATACTCGGGACCGGGTCGTTGCAGTTGAAGCTGATCCAGCCGACTGTTTCGCTCCATGCCCACCCGCTGAAGACCCCGTTCGAGGGGTTGATGGTCACCTGGTAGCTCACCGAGCCCGGGCAGTTGGCGGTCTGCGCGCCGCCGCAGAAGCTCACCCATCCGATGCCGTCATCCCACGCCCAGCCGGAGAGATTGCCCTCACCGTCATTTAACACCGAGAAGTCGCGGGTCGCGCAGATGTCGCCGTTCGGCGTGGTGTTGCAGTTTAGGGCAAGGTTGCCGGTCGCGGAGGTCGCGTAGCCCTCAAGGCTATTGGTGAGAACCGTGACCGTGCCAGAACTATAGAAGTCGATCCAGCCGATGGCCTCGTTCCACGCGTAGCGCTTGGCCGAGTCGATGTTGGTCGTGGCCAGCGCCGTGCGCCACAGGACAAGGAAGGACGCCGCGCCAAGGAGAAGGACGAGAACGGCAAAAAGTTTTTTGGTCATGGGAGCACTACCTTGAGCGAGCCGGGGGTTCCGGTGAAACTAATGCCGGTGCTTGAGGCGAATTGAGTATTCACGCCGCTTGAAGGAAAACTCTCCTGACCGGAACCGCCGGACCAGTCCGTCTGCCGCGTTATCGCGTTCCTCGAGCGGGAGACGTACTCGACAAGACGTACGCCCGTCTCGGTGCCGGGCCACGTCGCGACGATGGTGAGCTTCTGCGTCGAAGGGTCGTCGGCGACGCCCGTCGCGCCGATCTGGGGGCATGCCGTGGTTCCGTCCGTCGTGATAACGCCCTCGCCGCAGAGCGTGCGGTTCGCGTTCTCCACGTAGAAGTAGCGGTTGTAGGTCACGCCCTCGACCTCTATGGTCTCGGAGCTGGAGGACGCCGTGAAAGGGGACGCGGAGGTGTCAAAAGAGTAACGGTTGCCGGAGCCGTGGATGAGGTCGTAGATATTACGCCAGTCCGCCGCGGCAAACGCGCGGGTATTATCGGAAAGCTCGCGCGTGAGGTTGGTGGCGACCTGGAGCCGTTTTGCCTGTATGTCAGAACGCAGTACCGCCGCGATGGTGATGGCGGAGGCGGAGACGATGATGGTGGTTACCCCGAGCCCCACGATCAGTTCCATGATGGACTGACCCTGCCTGCCGGCAGGCAGGCCTGCCATTCTGCGCAGTAACATGGCTCCTATTTTTCGGGGATGAGAAATCCTTGGTAATCGGCAAGGACCGTGTTCGGCCATTCTGCATGGTCAAAGCGCGGCGCGGTAAGGCGATAGCTCACTTCCAAGCTCGGAGAGGGAAGCGTGAGCGGCGAACCGAGCGCGGCGTAGATGACGAGCTTCTTTTCGGCGGGTTTCTTTTCGTACCACACGCGCCCGTCGAAGTTCGGGGTAAGCAGCACCGAAAGCCGCCCCCAGTCCCGGCCGAAGTCCGTCGTCTGCCAGAAGAGCCACGCGTCGGAACCCTTCTTCGCTTTCGAGAAGTCGATAACGTATGAGTCGATTATGTATTCATACGGCGGCTCTCCGAGCCGGAAGTTCCGGAGTTGCACAACCCCCGTCGTCTCCTCCTTCACCCCTGTCATGCCTGCCATGTAGGTGGCGTAGCGCGCGCCGCCGATGGTGTAGATGGGGTCCACGGTGCCGACGTTTATCTTGCCCGAGCCGCCACCCACAGTGACGGTGCTGGTGGCGTTTATGGTGCCGTCGGCGTTCATAACGATCGTATCCTTGGGCGCATTTGCGGCAGCGCTAAGCGCTCCGCCGCCGGTCGGCGGGGCGGCGCTCGGGCCGTTCCAGGCGTAGACCGTTATGACAAGGACGAGCGCGGCGATGGTGGCGACGTTGACGGCGAGGAGGATCTTGTTGAACTGCGTCATTGATTTGCCGAAAAGGTCGGGTTTGTCTTCATGGCGCGAATGGTCTCGAGCACCTTGCTTGTGTCGTCAAGCGCGGTCATCCAGACGACGTTCGCGCGGTTGAGTTCGAGACGGTCCGCGGGGCCCCAGAAAACGTTCGAGAACTTCGCGAGGGAGAGGGGATTTGCCGCGTCGTTCTGGTTCCGCTGGAGAAGGAAGACGTCGGTCAAGGAAAGCGAGGGGAAGAGGTGAAGCCGCCCGAAATAAAGGTCGCCCGTGTTCATATAGACGGCGGTGTAGGTCTCGGGGCGCTCCGCCCGCGTTTGATACTGCCACAGCACGTATCCCAGCGCGGCGAGCGCTGCGACGAGGAGGAGAATGAGGAACTTGTTCGCGGTCGCGAGGGATTGGATGAGTTGTTTCATGATGAATTATTTATGATTTTTCGGCCGCTCCAGAGCCGCAACGCGCTTTTCCAAGACCAAGAACTCTTCTCGGCCCACTTTTTCTTTGAGTTCGTGGCGGATGAGGCGCAGCTCGTCGAACACGACACCGAACTTGTAGTCCACTTCTTTAAACCGCTCGTTCATTTCTTCGCGCAAATTGTCGATCTTTGTATCCAACGTCTTATGCCCCTCCACAAGCGTGTCAACTTTTCCGTCTACGCGTTCGATAACCACGCCAAGCCGCCGCAACTCATGCGCCGTGTCGGGTCGAACAGATTTCTTCCCGTCGTTATGTTTCACGCTTTTATTATAGCGAGGATGCGGGCGTGGTCAACGTAATTTAGTACCGGATGAGGGCGCGTCCGGTACTTGCGCCGCCCAAGGACTCAAGCCACCGTCCGAGCGCGCTCTGGCCCGATGCGAGCGATGTTGCGTGCGTCGCTTTGCCGGCTGTCGTCGAAGTAACGAGGTAGTTGCCGCGCGTAACCGCCCCCTGGCTTAGAACGGACACGACTCCGCCGATGGCGACTCTTCCCACCGCTCCGATCGCGATCGTCGTGTCGTACACGACCCCCAGCACCTGGAAATTATTTGCGGTTGTCGTCGTGGTGAACGAGTTGTCGCTGCCTCCTATGATGACGATCTCGCCCGCGACCCGCTGGACGCCGCTTCCGTTCGTGAGCCAGACGGTAACCGGCTGATTGCCCGTGGCGGTGGCATCCCCCAATCCCACGTCTCCGCCGGCGACTTGCAGTTTGCTCGTCACGCTTGCGGTCCCGATGCCGACGTTGCC
>CAZUVI010000067.1:0-3682 GCA_964623795.1 uncultured Candidatus Saccharibacteria bacterium
CTCCTTTGTCTCGAAAGTATGAGTTCGTGCTGGGGAGATAGTAACACGATACCAAGCTTTAGTCAACTTACGATCTGTGGTGGTATACTGGATGCGCTACTCGTGGTGAGCTTGTCGCAAGCGACAGCGTGAGTGCGCTATGTCCTCTTCTTTTCTCGAAAGCGCGCTTGCGCCCATCGATAAGGCCGCCGGACTTCTCGGACTCAAGGCCGATGTGGTCGCGGCCCTCAAGCGCCCCGAGCGGGCCATCGAGGCCACGCTCCGCGTGCGGATGGACGACGGACGGATCGCACTCTTCCCCGCCTGGCGCGTGCAATGGAACGGGGCACTCGGCCCCTACAAAGGCGGCATCCGCTACTCCCCCGACGCGAACCTCGACGAGGTTTCCGCGCTCGCGGCTCTGATGACCTGGAAGAACAGCTTGATGGCGCTCCCCCTGGGCGGCGGGAAGGGTGCCGTGAAGGTGGACCCGAAGGCGCTCTCGAAGGGAGAGCTCGAGCGCCTCTCCCGCGCGTGGGCCGGGGCGTTCTTCGACGTCATCGGCCCCGAAAAGGACGTCCCCGCGCCGGACATGAACACGAACGCGGAGATTATGGCCTGGATGTCTGACGAATACTCCAAGCTCGCAGGTAAAGAGATGCTCGGCACGTTTACCGGCAAGCCAGTGGAGAAGGGCGGGAGCAAGGGCCGCGAGGTCTCGACCTCCTACGGCGGCTTTGTGGTCCTGAAGCGCTATCTTGAGGGCAAAAGCAGATCACTCAAGGGTCTCTCCGTCGCGATCCAGGGCTTTGGGAACGTGGGCGGCAACATCGCCAGGTTTCTCGACGAGGCAGGATGCAAAGTGGTGGCAATCTCTGATTCCAGGGGCGGTATCTATAAAAAAGAAGGTCTCGATATACCGAAGCGACTCGAAGACGCCACGGGCGTGGAAACCATATCGAACAAGGAGCTCCTCGAGCTTCCGGTGGATGTGCTCGTCCCCGCCGCGCTCGAGTCGGTGATACACGACGGGAACGCCAAGAACATCAAGGCAAAGGTTATCCTCGAGCTCGCAAACGGCCCCGTAACGGCCGAGGCCGAGCAGGTGCTCGTAGAACACGGTATCGACGTGATCCCCGACATCATGGCGAACGGCGGCGGCGTGATGGGGAGCTACTTTGAGATGCTTCAGAACGCCTCCGGGCACTACTGGAGCGAGGAGGAGGTCTTGAACAAGCTGGAGCTCCAGATGACCGAGGCCTGGGAGGGCCTCGAGGAGGTGCGGAAGCGCTTTGGCATCACCTACCGCGAGGCGGCCTTCGTCCGCGCCATAGAACGGGTCGCCAAAGCGGTCGAATCAAAACTGCCTTAGGCCTCGCAGACGCCCCAGCCGCAGGAAGGGCAGCTCTTGCAGCCCTCCTTCATCTGGAGCTCCTCCCCGCAGGCGGGGCACTTTTTCTCTTCCAGCATCGTCTCCGCGCGCATCGAAACCGCCTGCCCGTCAGCTTTGGACGTTTGCTTCTTGCTTTCGTTGAGGTTTAGGATCTGGAACTCGCGCGATTTGTCGCGGTAGACGGTGCAGCCCTTGCACTTCAGCTGCCAGGCGAGGATGTAGCCCCGCAACATGTCATCCTTGGTCGCCGTGTTCGGAAAGTTGATGGTCTTCGAGATGGAGTTGTCCGTGTGCTTCTGGAACGCCGCCTGCATGCGGATATGGTCCTCGGCCGAGATGTCCATCGAGGTCACGTAGACCTTCTTTACGTCCGCCGGGACCTCCTTCAAATCCTGGAGCGTCCCCTTCTCCACGATGTGATTCACGATGTGCGGCTTCCAGAACCCGCGCTCCTTGAGCTCGACCTCGAGGTATTTGTTGAAATACTGGAGCGAGTAGCGGCCGTTCAAGATGCCCTTCTTGTGGTAGGCGAGCGCGAAGGCGGGCTCCACGCCCGAGGCGACGTCGAACATCATCGAGATGGAGCCCGTGGGAGCGACGTTCGTGAGCGCGGCGTTCCGCATCGGGACGCGCTTCTTCTTGTAGACGCTCTCGTTGTAGTTCGGGAAGACGCCCTTCTCCTTGGCGAGCGCGCGGGACATCTCGTGCGCCGCGTCATTCACGATCTTCATTACCTTCTCCGCCATGTCCACCCCGTTCTTCGAGTTGTAGGGGATGCGGAGCTGGTAGAGCATGTCCGCGAAACCCATGATGCCGAGCCCGATGCGGCGGTTGGACTTGAAGGAGCGGTTCACGCGGTCCACCGGCATGTCCGTGAGGTCCACCACGTTGTCGAGCATCCGCACAGCGACTTTCGTTACGCGGCGGAGTTCTGCCTCATCCACTTTGCCGCGCTTCACGAACCGCGCGAGGTTCAAGGAGCCAAGGTTGCAGGCATCGCCGTCGTGGAGGAACTGCTCGCCGCAGGGGTTGCACGCCTCGATGCGGCCGAGGCCCGGGAGCGGGTTCGTGCGGTTCACCTCGTCCAAGAAGACCACGCCCGGCTCGCCGTTCGTCCAAGCCATTGAAGCGATATCGTGGAGCAGTTCCCGCGCGGTCGTGGTAACGTCCGTGACCGAGAGGATGTTGTTGTACGCGTCGCGGTCCACTACGCGCGGCTTCATCTTTACCCCGTTGAATTCGCAGAGCCAGGGCTTTTTTGCGCCCTTCAGGGCCTGCCGCATGAACTCGTCCGTGATGCCGACCGAGATGTTGAAATTCTTGATGTCCCCTTCGCGCTTTTTCGCGTGGATGAAGTCGAGAACGTCCGGGTGGTCCACCCGCATCACCGCCATGTTCGCGCCGTGACGCCCCTGCTGTTTGATGACGCCGAACGCCATGTCGTAGACCTGGAGGAACGAGATGGGGCCCGAGGCAACGCCCCGCGAGCGCTTGGCGCGCGTGCCCGCCGGACGGAGCATGTGGAACGGAAAGCCGAGGCCGGAGCCCGCCTGCTGGAGGAGCGCGGCGTCCTTGAGGGTCGTGAAGATGCCGTCCATGCTGTCGTTGATGTGGAGCACGATGCAGTTCGGCACGAGCGCCGTGGGTGCCCCCGCGTTCGTGATGGTGCGGCCCGCGGGCGTAAATTTGAAGCTCGCCATGACGCCGTAGAACTCGTCGGCGCGCTCTTTGATCCACTCGTTCTTCTTGCCGTACTCGGCCTCCACGAGCGCCAGGGCCTGCGCGGTGCGCCGGAACATCTTCTCCGGCGTTTCCGTGATGGCGCCCTGCGGGTCGCGCTGGAGATAGCGGTTCGCGATGACCGTAAGCGCGTTCAGCGTAAAGGGCAGAGAGGTGTGGAGCCCGCCCAGGATATCGCGCTTTTGTTCGCGGATAAGCTCGCGCTCCTTGCGGTAGAGGATGTACGCCTTGGCCGCTTCGGCGAACCCCGCGGCGATAAGCTCCTCTTCCACCACGTCCTGCACTCCTTCGACGGACGGGAGCTTGTCCTTGGGCGTCTCTTTCTCGAGGCGACGGACGACGGTTTGCGCCACGCGCTCTGCGGCGGCGTCATTGGGCGCGCCTATGGCCTTAAAGGCCTTGCCGATGGCAAGCGCGATGCGCTTCCAGTCGAAGGGCGCTATGCGGCCGTCCCGTTTCTGGATGGTGGCGAACCTGCTTGTGAAGATGCTCATAAACTAAAAAAGATTATCTTCATTATAATCTTTCCGAACCGACTGTCTTGTGGATGAAACGACGTTAGCGGCGCCG
>CAZUVI010000068.1:0-3548 GCA_964623795.1 uncultured Candidatus Saccharibacteria bacterium
CGACCGTCGGGGCGGCAAAAATCGTCTTGGACTCCGTCCCCGCCTTCAGAATACCGAGGTTAAAAAGTTTGGTTTGCGCGATGCGGCCGTCTTTGTCGGCTATCACGAGACCGTAGGTGGTGAGGCCCCCGCGCAGCACTTCGCCGAACTCGATCTCGAAGGAACCCCCGGAATCGGCTACGATGTCCTGCTTGACCGGCGTCTGGTTCGGCCCGAGTTCCTGAATGATCACTGTAAGCTGCGCGCCCGGATACGCGCGGCCCGCGAGCTTGAACGCGGAGGTCGGCGGCGGGACGTTGCCGCCTTCGACGACCCCGCTTTGGACTTCGGCGAACGCGACCTGTTGCGTTGAGGAAACATCAAGCCCCGTGCCTTCGGTATCGGAGAGCGAGAGCGTAACGGTCTCCACGGCCGTGTCGTTCACCTGCCGCGTGCCTTGGCCGTTCACGATGTCCACAAGCCCCTCGCCCGTCGCCGAGCCCGACGCGGCGAGCGTGACGTCGGCCTGAAAATCCGTATCCACGGTATTGTCGGAACGCTGGGCCTGCACGGTTACGGTGACCGCCGTTCCGGCGTTGGAATCCGTCGGATCGAGGATAACAAACTTCGCGGCGCCCGGCGGCGGCCCGTCCGTCACCGAAAAAAGTTGGGAGTTCGAGGTGCCGCCGCCCGGCGCGGCGTTGAATACCGTGACGGGAAACGTGCCGGTCGCGGTGAGGTCGGAGGTCAGGACCTGGAGCGAGAGCTGGGTCGAGCTCGTGAAGGTCGTCACGCGGTCCGAGCCGTTGAACCGCCCGACGGAGTTCGCGACGAAGTTCGTGCCCGTAACGGTCATCGAAAAGCCCGCGCTCCCCACCTGCTTCGCGGAGGGAGAGATGGCGGTGGTCGTCGGAACCGGATTGGTGAAATTGACCTGCTGGGTGGATGTTACGTCGAGGCCCGTCCCTTGGCTGTCGGTCAAGGAGAGCGTCACCGTCTCGGCGACCGTGTCGTTCACCGAGCGGGTCCCCACGCCGTTTGCGATACTCACCAGTCCTCCGCCGGTCGCGGAGCCGGAGACGGCGATCGTAGTGTCGCTCTGATAGTTCGTGTCCACCGTGTTGTCCGCGCGTTGCGCTTGCACCGTCACCGTCGTGGCCGTGCCGACCGTACTGTCCGCGGGGTCGAGGATGACGAACTTGGTCGCGCCGGGCACATAGTCCACGAGAAGCCAGATCGTCGAGAGGCGCACCTCATTAACGCTTAAAGCGTCGTGCCGCACGCCGATCTGGGCGGAATCGAGCTCCGCGGCGGTCCAGTCCGCGGTCGAGGCGCCTGGAAGGTCGTAGAGCGTAAGCGCGTAGTTATGCGCGGTCGGACCTTCGTTATTGGTGCGGAATCCGTTGAAAGACCAGTCGATGGAGGCGCTCTCCTCCACGGTGCCGCCGCTCGCGGCCTTGATACGCGTCACGAAGGTTCGCGCCGTGGTGCCTGTCCCGCCGCCGCGAACGCCAATCTGCACGACCGAGATCGAGGAGCCGGAACCGATGAGCGCCATAGCGCTCTCGATGTTGTAGTCGTCCGCGACCGTCCCGCTTGCGGCGGTTTCGGCAAGGTAGGTCGTCGCATCATCAGGCGTCACCTCGTCCGCCTGTTCGTAGTTCGCGCCGGTGCCCGCGCCAAGCGTCCAGCCGGAGTTGTCGCCTGCCGCGTTCGGCCGCAGGAGGACGATCTTGCCCTCGCCCGGCCAGGTCGCGGTGTTGATGGCGATGTCGTCCCAGTACAGGTTGTAGTTGGTGGTCGCCGTCACGACGCCAAAGGTAACGCGCCCGACGCTTGCGCCGTTCGTGACCGCAGAGGACGAGCCGAACGCAGTGCCGTCAAGGCGCGCTTCGAGCGCAATCGCCGAAAGTCCCGCCGTCGCGTCGTACTTAAGCTCCATGCGGTACCACTGGTTCAGATTAAGCGCCGCCGAGTTCGAGCCGATCTGCGTCACGGTTCCGTCCAAGTCCATGAGCTGAAGCTGGCCGGCGTTCGTCATCCTGATGCCGACGCGATCCGTACCGCCCACGCTGTCGAGCACAACGACGTTCTCGGTCGTGTCGGGGTAATCCGCGGCGCGCACATAGAAACGGAAAAAGAACGGGCCATTCGAGTTCGCCTCGGCGAAGCGGTAGCGAACCCACGGCGCGGTCGAGGCAACGCCCGTGGTCTGAAGCGCGTAGGTGCCGGAACGCACCGGCGAGGTCACGATGGCCTTTGTGCCGCTGCCGCCGACAAGCTCGATCTCAACGTCCGCCGTGAGCGAATTCAATTCAAATCCGCTGGACCAAAGTCGCCCCTGGTTCGTCGCCGCAAGGACGGGAAAAAAGAAGGTGCCGCTCGAGATAGCCGTAGAAATCAGGAGCAGAAGAAATGCTCTGATCTTCATCGTCTTCTTCAGTATACCACCTGCCCGAAAACGCCTTTGCGGAGGGTGGAGGATTCGAACCTCCGATGCCATTTCGGGCATACCGCATTTCAAGTGCGGCGCGATCGTCCACTCTGCCAACCCTCCTCCTTGAGCTTACGCAAGTGGTATACTAAAGAAAAGGTCGAGGAAGAACAACGTTTTTATACTTATGGCGAAAAAGAAGAAAAAGGTGGTGCGCAAGAAAAAGCGCGCCTCGCGCAAAAAGCACATGGCGTATTATTGCGTACGGTGCGGCGCGGAATCGATGAAGAAGATGCGCCACCACGGCAAGATGATGGAGAAGTGCTAGCGCACAAAATCCCCCGCCGCGGCGGGGGATTTTTGGTCTTGTTTTTATACACAGGCGCTTCCAATCTCGACCTGCGCTATACTCAATATAACCATGGGCAAGCACACGAGCCGCGGCGGGTTCACCCTCATCGAGCTCATCATTTATATCGGTATTTTCTCGATTGCCGCGGGACTTCTGACCGGCGTCTTGACTACGTTCACGAGGGTCCAGCTGCGGGAGTCCGCGACGACCGCGGTCTCCCAGGAGGCGCAGTTCGTCATCCAGACCATCCAGCGGCTCGTTACGGACGCAAGCTTGATCGAGCTTGCCAAGGATTCTGCCACTTCCACCCTGAAGCTCCGCATGCCCGTCGCCGCCAATGACCCGACCTGCATTCAGTTCTCGAACGGGACGGTCTACCTGATGCAAGGTAACCCCACGTTGGATCCGGCACAGAGGCAGAATTGTCTCGCGACCTCGACCTCGCAGGCAAAGACGCTCACCACGAACAAGGTGGTGGTGAACACGCTGACCTTCAAGAAGTTCGAGAATCCCCCCGCCACGGACACCGTCAAGGTTGACCTCACTATCTCCCACAACTCCACGAACCCGCAGGAGTCCGCCATCTCGCGTACCCTCCAGACCGCCATCGCCAAGGTCTCGGCGGCGACCTTCGACTCGGACATTATCCCCTCCGCGGATACCCAATATGACGTGGGCATTGGCGGCAACCGCTGGCGAGACGGCATCTTCTCACGGAACCTCACTGTTGATACCAACACGCTCTACGTGGATGCCGCAAATGACCGCGTCGGCATCGGGACG
>CAZUVI010000069.1:0-3512 GCA_964623795.1 uncultured Candidatus Saccharibacteria bacterium
CGGGGCTGCGAAGCCTCCGGGATACCCGTATACGGCAGCCAACCAATGTTCGCCATCAGCTGACAGCCGTTACAGACGCCGAGCGAGAACGTGTCCGGCCGCTCGTAGAAACGGCCGAACATTTCCCGCGGCTTGGAATTGAAGCGGATCGGACCCGCCCAACCCTTCGCACTACCGAACACGTCCGCGTACGAGAATCCTCCGGGAAAGACAAGGCCCCGATATTCATCCAGGTCCGTCACTCGTCCGTCCAGAAGGTCGCTCATGGCGATATCCCACGGTTCGAATCCGACAGTGAAGAAAGCAGTATCGCTACCTTGGGCGGAACTTCCCGCGAAAGACCGGGGGCGCGCGGCGTAAACGGGAGTTGATACTCGAGCGTTCTCCCGTCCGCATGACTTCCGCTCTCGGCCTCGACGGTTTCTCGATTGGCTTGCCCGAACTCCAGTGCGGTGCTTGTTGCTTCCCACCACTGCCGGAGTTCCGCGACCGAACGATCGAGATGCGCAACCGCACCGATGAGAATGCGGAGGTTGCCGCCCTCCTCGGCATCGGTAACGCCGATTTCTTCATAAGCTGTGCAGTTCTTACCCATCACGCAGGCGATGGACTCACGCGACTCCGGCGCGAATTCGAACAACATCCCCGCTTCTTCGGAGAAGAGCGTCGAGAACGGTTCGACGCCGCGGGCATATCGGAGCTCTGCGCCCCTATGCCCGGCGATGCACATCTCCGCAACGGCGGTAATCAACCCGCCGTCGCTCACGTCGTGATAGGCATTGATGAGATCTTCGTCGATGAGTTCCTGCATGGCAGTGAAGGCGTTCGCGAGATAAGAAACCTCCCAAATACCGATGTCCGGCACGTCGTCTCCCACCTGCCCGAGAGCTTGAGTGAGAGCCGACCCGCCGAGACGCCGATGCGAACCGCCGACGTCGATGAAACCGAGACAGCCGCCGCCTTTGAGATCGGGCGTGACGACTTTTGTGATGTCGGGAACCGGAGCATAGCCCATAACGACCAATTCTCCGGGCGAAACCACAGTTTCGTCGCCGACTACGGTCGCCATCGAGAGACTGTCCTTGCCCCCATCGACGGCGATTCCAAGCTGCAGCATGATGTCACTCATCGCGCGAGCGGCGTCATAGAGAAACGCGCCTTCTCCCGAACGCTTTGCCGCCCACATCCAGTTGGCGCGGCACTTTACGTCTGGAAGGCCGGTTACCCGGGCACTCGCGAGGTTGGTGAGCATTTCCGCCACCGCCATACGAGCACCCGCGGCAGGTGAAACCATCATCTTGACCGGCTGTTCGCCGAGAGCGGCGGCCGCTCCGGTAAGACCAAAGTAGCCGTCAGCCGTAACCGCTACGTCCGCAACCGGAACCTGAGTCGGTCCACAGCACTGCTGCCGGACAACCAGACCCGTCACGGAACGGTCGACTTTCCGCGTCAGAAATCCCTTCGAGCCCACTTGAGGCAGGCGGAAGATCATCCGCAACGCTTCGTCGACCGTGAGCTCTTCCGGAATCACGACCGGCTCATGCGTCACCCGCGGACGCTCGGATTCGAACCGCTTGCGCGGCAATCCGCCCAATATCTCTTTGAGCGAGAGGCAAACCGGCGTCGTGTTGTCGGCGGAATCGTACACGACGACGTTGCCGTCGCCGGTGATTTCGCCGAGCACTTCGCAGTTCACCCGCTCACGTTCGCAGATCCACCGGAACGTTACCATATTCTCCGGCCTGACGAGCAGGCCGTAACCTTCCTGGTACTCGGCAACCCATATCTCGAGCACCGACATCGTCTGGTCACCGACCAGAATCTTCCGGATGTCGACCCTGCCGCCGGCCGGTTCCATCAGCTCCGTAAGGACGTTGCTGGGACCGCCGGCACCCTGATCATGAATGCTCTCGATTGGATTCCCGCCGCGCATCTCGGCGCACGCCTGAATCACCCGGTTGACCCGGTTTTCCATCTCGGCGTTGCCGCGCTGGACGGACTTGAAATCCAGTTCTTCGTCTTGTGACCCGTGGATCATGCTGGAAGCGCTGCCGCCTCCGACGCCGATCCGATAAGCCGGACCGCCGATTCGTACGATGAACATACCCATCCGGGGCGAACGCTTACCGACGTGCGTGTCGAGAAGTCGTCCGACTCCGGCGCTGTAGAGCACCGGCTTGCGGAACTCGCGGCGGACACCGTCCACCATGAGACCGAACGATCGGCAGAACCCTCCGAGGAGCGGTTCGCCAATCTTGTTGCCGTAGTCCGAAACGCCGTTACTGCCCTGAATAAGAATGTCCAGAGGCGACGCATGCCGACGGCTGTATTCGCCGCCGACCGTCTCGCCGGGAATCCCGTATCCCGGGATGTGCAGATTGCCCACGCAGTAGCCCGCAAGCCCCGCGTGGACCAGACTTCCCCGGCCAACCGCCCTATCGTCCCGAATTCGACCGCCGGCACCTGTTTCGGCGCCGGGGAACGGCGCGACGAGCGTCGGATGGTTGTGCGTCTCGGCTGTCGCAGTGATGTGCTGCAACGCCCGGAATACTCCGAACGCCGATGGGCGCCCGGGTTGCTCCGGAGCGAATACGAACACCTCGGCGCCCTTGATCACTCCCGAGTTGTCGCGGAAAGCGACGAGACTGTTGCCGGAGTTGGACTCCAACGGCGCCCTTACGAGCTCCATGAGCGTCCTCGGCATTACCTCGCCGTCAATCACCTGCTCGCCGCGGAAGAACCAGTGACGGCTGTGTTCCGAGTTGGCGTTGCCAATCTGAAACAGCTCGACATTGGTGGGATCGCGCCCAAGCCGTTTGAAAAGCTCGGCGTAATACGCAACATCCCAGTCGTCCATTCCGAGACCGAGAACTTTGTTCGCTTCGCAGAGCGCATCCTCACCCCGTTCGAGAACGGGCACGGTATACACCGGCTCGGGCCTGAGGTCGGAATCGAACGTCGTGACGGCCGACTCGTAGATCTCTTGCGTCATCCGATCGAGATGAGCCTTGACGATTTCGTCCCGGCTCCGGCCGACGCACGAATAGCGCGTCGACACCTCAATCCGGCGAACGGGCAATTCCATCGACTGGCAGATCGCAACCGCGCTTGAAGAGAAAGGCGTCTCGACCGAAAGCCGAGGGCCGATTTCCATCACTTCAGCGTCTTCCAGGTCCGACTTTTCGCTCACGCTACCGAGCGGACCAGAAAGAAGCCACCGCAGAAGCTCGCGCTCCTTGGGTGTAAGCTCCCGCTCAAGTTCGACGTAGAAGCACTCCTCGAAGGAATGCTCTAGCTCACCAGAACATCCGTAGAATCGCGTCAGCATAGCGGCATTCCTCTTGTTATAGCTACGTTATGTAAAAGAACCCACATCCAAGGTGGATATGTGTTTACAACCTACTGCCGCTTATACATTAAGTAAAGGGGCTCGCAACCGTACAGGTTGCGAGCCCCCTGCTTTGTGCTTATTTCTTCCCGACCGTCTTCACACGGTAACGATCCCGTTGTTG
>CAZUVI010000070.1:0-3481 GCA_964623795.1 uncultured Candidatus Saccharibacteria bacterium
GGTTTCCACCACGATGTGCACGACGTCCAAACCGGGATCAAAGTAGATGCGAACCGTGTCGGCAAATCCCAGCGGCTCCAATGACACCGGGTAGGGCGGCGCGGTCTGGATCTCAAAGAATTTATTTTGGGCATCCACCTTCTGGATAATGCCCGCCAAGGTCCATTCCTGCCCGACCTGGCGCGGTATGGATGCCGGCGCTTCGAGGGGTGAGAGGGGAAGACCGCCTTCGTCCGCGGGCTCTGCCGCGCCAAAGCCGTAGTACCGGACCACAAAGCCGACCCCGACCGCAACCGCGATAAGCGCGGCAGCGGCCGCGACAAGAAGAGCAACACGCATTCTTTGACTTTTCGGCGCGAGGGTGTCCATGGTCGTCTATCTGCACGCCTGCGTCGCGGAAGAGCTCGAGCAGCCGCCGCTGCCGCAGCCGGTGCTCGCGTACGTGGTGACCGCGTTCCCACAGGCAATAGTTGAGCCGTTATCGGGCTGGTTCGCGGTATAAGAAAAACTGGTGCAGGAACCGGCTGAGTCGGTAGTGCAACAGGAGCTGGAACAACTCGGGCCGGTGCCGGTGTAGAATTTTTCCTCGCCGCTCACGCAATTGTAATCGAATGAGGCGTCGCCGCGGTTGGTTGTAAAGTACGAGGCCTGGCCGGGCTTGGCGCTCGCATTCGCGTCGTAACAATCGTCCACGCCCGAAGCGCCGGAGCGGCGGCTGTAGCTTGCCGGCTGCGCGTCCTGGGCGAGCTGGTCGGTGGCGTTCGGCGCGTAAAGATCGACGTCAGCGTCCTTGATCCAGATGTTCGTCTGCTTGATCTGGCCGCCGATCGCAAGATTGCCGCTTACGGTGATCGAGTAGCCGGAGTTCCACGCGACGGTCGTCGCGGCCGTCACGGTGAGCGTGACGTCGACATTCACGGTGATGTTGCCCGCGTCGGCTCCCGCGACACCGCTCGTGGAACAGGAGGCGGAAACGGTCCAGTTGCCGGAGAGCGCCCCATCGCAGGCATGCGGGTCTTTCCAGACCAGCTCCAGCGTATTCGTCTGCCGCCGCGCGTTCGTCGCGGCAACGTTCGTCACGTAGTGGGCGTCGTGCGTGTCCTCGACGGTCCAGGAGCCGTACCAGATGCCGTCGTTCTCGTCGCCCCAGATGCGCGCGAGCGGCAGGGTAAGCGTCGTCGTATCAAGTTCGGTCGTCGCGACGACCGAGCGGACGCCGTCAGGGTCCGCGACGCGCACGAGGAGCCGCTGGACCTCTCCCACTTGCACGTCGCGGGGGTCGATGACCGCCTGCGTGAAGGAGGGCCTCTGTCCGGAACTTACCCCGTAGTTCTCGGCGCGCGCAGAAAACTCGACCCTAAGGTCGGGCGGAAGCGGAATGGCGGCAGGAATATCTTCGGAAGACGTTATGCGCAATCCCGTCTCCGGACCCGTGGCGGGAAACGAGAAATACGCAAGGACGCCAAGCGCGACAAGAATAAGCGCGAGGAGCGTTGAGGCGGGAAAAAGAAACCGGACGGATCGAATGCGCATCAGTACGGAAAGAGAGGCGGCTCTTCCGGGTTCTGCGGCTTTCGAACGTCCTTATGATCTTCTTTGCGCTGGAAGAAGGTTGCCCACACGATGACCGCCGCTCCGATCAGAAGCAGAGGGATAAGTTTAAAAGACCGGGAAAGTTTTTTTAGCATAGGTTACGCTGAACGCTCATACAGTATAAAAGTTCCTCCGACGAGGCACAACACCTCCCATAAAGAGCTCCCGGGCCGGCCTACCGGAGGAGGGGGGCGTACCCCGCAGGATACCGATGCGCGGTGTAGATATCGTTCACGAGCACTGAAGGCCAGCCCTCGACCAGGGCGCCGAACGGGCTCCGGTAGTCCCAGACCACGCGCTTCGTCGCTCTTTCGATCTCGAATATCCTTCCGGTCACGCCCGCGGAAGCCAGGATGTTGCCGTTCGGAAGTTCCTCGACGCTGCCATGGATGGGGGTATAGTACGCCATCGTCCCCAGCGCGAATGGTCCCGGAGCGAACTGGAAAAGGACCTCATTCCTTTCCAGGTCGATCTCCGCGACGCGGGAAACGGGAACCGCGCTTTTGCCCGGAGCGAATATCCCGTTGTCGAACACCATCACGTTCCCCGCGCGCGTAAGAACAGCGGAGTGTTGCGCGCCGAATACTCCTCTTCCGCCGCGCCAAAGAATGGCGCCCGTCTCCCGCTCGACCAGCATCACTGAATCCAGCGCGTTCACGTTCACAAGATACGCCGGCGTGCCGGAGACGGGGTTCTTTTCGGTGTAGACAAGAGAATCGACGTACGTCCAGTAGCTCCTTGCGCGTCCCCCGTCTTGCATGTTCTCCGGGCTGCGTGGGTCGAGATGCTCCCATGTTGCCCAGCGCCAGAGCTCCTTCCCGCGCTCGTCTATCTCAATAATAGCGTCCGCGAACACCTTCCCTTTGAGGGGCTCAACCTCAAACCCTCCCCGTACCCACTTCGCGATGTCCACCGGAACCTCTTCCTGCACGATCACGGCCGTTCTGCCGTCCGGCAGACGCCAAAAGTCGTGATGCATCTTCGCGTTCCGATACTGCCACACAACCTCTCCGTCCCACGAAAGCTCCACGATCCTCGGCATGGAACCGCCCAGAACGTCCGTTTCATCGGCTGGCGTGCGGTAGCCCACAAGCAGGTTGCCGGACGGAAACAGGCGAACCTGAAAGATGCCGAAAGACGCCTGGGGCGAACGCGCGATCTCTTCCTCGGACGGCATCCCGGGAAGCCGCCATTCGTGCGCAACATTCCCGCCTTGGTCGAGAAGATAAACGGTGTTCCATCGGAACGGCGCGGTAAGCGTATACCCAGGAGACGAGGCGGCCGTGTCGACGGAAAGAAGCCCGTATCCGGCGCCTCCCGACTGCTCCGAACCGAACGGGGACGACCAAAGAAAAACGACCGCGAGCAAAATAAGAACGAGCGCGAATGCCGCGCCTCCTCCAAGCCACGCGAGCGTTCTTCGGGGGAGCATGCGCCGTTATTCCTTCTCGACGGTCCCCTGCGCGGTGACGGTGATGTCTTCCTGCGTGGTCGAAGGGGCGGATTTGAGGGCGAGCGTGATCGTGGCGGCGGTCGTCGTTCCGGTGCGCTTTGTGAAAATGACGTCGGTCAAAGTGCCGCTTGCAGGAGCGACGAACGTAACATATGTTCCAAGATTTGTGCGGACCTCTTTCGTGCCGGTCGCCCAGGTACCGCTGAACACCTGATAGAACTGGGGGTCGGAGGCGGGGTACTCGAAGTGCACCCCCCATAGATTCCCTCCCTCCTGGGAGACCGCGCGCGCTTGGGTCTCTCGCAGAACGGCCGCGACGCTCGTCACTTGCGCGGGAAGCTGGCGCGCAGCACGGTAGCGGAAAAAGCCGGGCGCGGTCGCCGCCGCAAGGATCGCCGTAATGCCGAAGACGATCAGGATCTCGAGCAACGTGAA
>CAZUVI010000071.1:0-3438 GCA_964623795.1 uncultured Candidatus Saccharibacteria bacterium
CGGAGGAAGCTTGATGAGGAAGATGCTCGCGGCAGCCACGCTCGCGCTCTTCGCGCTCGTTTTGCCCGGTTACGGCGGCCACGTCAGCGCCGAGCCGAATGCGCCCACGAAGGCGCCCGTTCCGAACCCCGAGTTCCCGCAGAACTACCAGCTGTGGATGCAGGTCTCGCTCATCGCCGAGTGCAGGAGCGAGAATGGCAAGGCGTTCACCTACGCCGTCTACGGCACTGTGCCGGTGAAGGCGATGGTCTCGCTCTCCCGCAAGGAGGAGAAGTGGGGCTCGTTCGTCTACTGGCAGGACGCCAAGGCGATGTACTTCCTGAAGAAGGGCGACGAGATCCGCACCGTGAAGCAGATGGACGAGTTCATGAAAGAAGTGGCCCGGGTCGTCGGTCCGACCGCCCTGTCCTGGCTCACGGCGAAGGACCTCCCCAAGGAGTGCGCGCCAAAGAAGATGCGCAAGAAGGGGACGCTCGCTTCGCTTTCCGCTCTCGATCCTTAGCCCGCAACCGCGTCTCCCGGCCCCGCCCATTGGCGGGGCCTGCTCATTTCTGCCTGTCGGCAGACAGGTCTTGTTCCTAAATTATTTTTGCGCTACGCTTGGTCAGCACAACGAATAGAGGAGGTATTTAACGACACGAAAGGACATTTTCGGATGCCAGCCGACTTTGCAGAACGGAGCGGGAAGATCCACGAGGCCTTCCTCCTCGGGGAGGTGCGCCACGGGGACCTGGAATATTCCCGCGTTCTTCACGAGCTGGGGCCGGATACAAAGGGCTACCTGCCGTACCGGAAGGCGCTCGAGTTCGCCAAGCGGTTCCAGCCCCTTGACCCCGAGACGCATAAGCCCCAGGATCCGACGGATCCCTGGAAGGCGTTCCCGAAGGAGCTGCGTCTCGCGATAGCGGAGAAGCTCGGCCTCGAAGACGAGAAGGACATGGACCGGCTCCATTACTACACCACGGTAGGGAGCCCGCTCGATGTTTTCCACGGCGTGGACTGCGTGATCGAGCTCGAGGGCAGGACGCCAAAAGAGGGGAACCGCGATGTGACCTTCGACGTCACGCTCCAGAGCGAACCGGGATCGAAGGAGGACGCCAAGGCGAACGTCGTGGTGCGGGAACTACACGAGGAGGATTCGCCGGAATTTTTGAAGGACGTGGATGAGGTCGCCGCGCAGGCCGTACCATTTTTGGAGAGCCATCGCCGCGCCGCGTGATTCAGACCCTGTTCCGGAGCGGAACAGGGTCTCGCCTTTTCCAAAAACCAAAAGCCCCGCCGTCGGCGGGGCTTTTGCGGCACAAGGCCCTACATCATCATCGCCTTCTTCGTGTTCCAGGCCGCCCAAAGGGCCCAGACGCCCACGACGAGGTGAAGAACGTTGTCGGACGTCTCGAGGTGCGCGCCGTAGAGGTCGGCTCCCACAAAGAAGCCCCACAACGCGACGAGCACGCCTGCCGCGCCCACGAGATAGACCAGCCACTTCTGCATGTCCTCGCCAAGGAGATAGACGGCCGCAATGGCTACGACGCCGAGCATGAGGTGCGCCCAGTTCTCCGCGCCATCCAACCAGAAGAAGTCGCCGCCTACGCCGCCTTCGCCGAGGAACGTCCAACCGGCGACGGCAAGAAGCACGAGGATCGAGCCGCCCCAGAGGAGAAATTGCTTAGAATTCATTATAAAGAGAAGGTTCTACTCGACCTTTTACCTAATAAGTATACCGCCCAAAAAGGGCGGCCGCGAAAAGGGTTATTCACACGGGAAAAGCGAGCGCCCCGCGGGGAGCGGGGCGCGCAGGGCCTATTCGGGATCGATCATGAGCTCGTTCCGGTCGTCCCGGGTCGCGTTGGGCAGCTCGAGGAAGAGGACCAGACCCTTCAGGGGCTTGCCGGTCTTCACGAGGCGCTTCTCGACCGCGCCGATCGTGGTTCCGCCGCCCTTCCCGAAGTGCACGACCACCGCCAGATAGTCCGATATCTCCGGAAGCACGTCGTTCACCGCCGCGACGAAGAGCGCGGAGAAGGCGTGGAAGTCATCCTGCGATGGCTGGCGCTCGAGGAGCACGATGAGGTTCGAGAGCGCCTGCTTCACCGCATCGTTCACGAGCCGATGGATCGTCTTGCTACTGGTCGGATCCTTGCGGATCTCGTCGAGGGCGGCCTTGACGATGGGCGGCAGGGCTTCCTCGCGCCAGCGGCGGAACTCGGGCGCTTCGCGCGCGTCCGTATCCATCTCTTCTTCCTCCGAAGGCGTAAATTTGCTGTACCGATTCTACGCCGCGATTCTTTTTGCCGCAAGAAGAGCGTGCTACGATGAGGGCGTGGATACGCTTCTTCTTGCGCTTGTCGTCGCCGTCGCGCTCCTCGCGGGCGCCGTCCTTTGGCTCCTTAAAGATCGAGGGAAACCGAAGGAGGAGGGCGGCCAGGGGCTCATGATGCTTCAGAACCAGTTGAACGAAATGGCGCGCACGCTCGATACGAAGCTCGGGGAGTCGACGCGCCTGATGCAGAGCCAGTTCGGTGAGAGCGCGAAGATCATCCGCGAGATCACGAAGGAACTCGTGCAGGTGGGCGAGGGCCAGAAGCAGGTCATGGGCGTTACGGACCAGCTCAAGAACCTGCAGGACATCCTCAAGAATCCGAAGCAACGCGGCGTCTTGGGCGAATATTATCTCGAAACGGTGCTGCAGAACGTTCTGCCGCCCGGCACCTACAAGACGCAGTACCCGTTCAAGGACGGCGTGATCGTGGATGCGGTGGTCATCGTTGGCAAGCGCATTATCCCCGTCGACTCCAAGTTCTCTCTCGAGAACTACAACCGCATGCTCGAGGCCCCGAGCGCGGTCGAGCGCGAGCGCTACGAAAAGGCGTTCGTGGGCGACATTAAGATCCGCATCGACGAGACCTCGAAGTACGTGAAGCCGGAGGAGGGGACGATGGAGTTCGCCTTCATGTTCATCCCGTCCGAGGCCGTCTACTACGACATTCTCATCAATAAAGTCGGCGCGATGCAGGAGGATACGAACAACCTCATCAGCTACGCGTGGAAAAAGGGCGTCATCATCGTCTCGCCGACCTCGTTCCTCGCATACCTCCAGACGGTACTCCAGGGACTGAACGCTCTGAAGATCGAAGAGTCGGCCAAGGAGATCAAAAAACGGGTGGAAGAGCTCGGCCGCCATATCGGGGGTTACGAGGGATATTTCAAAAAGCTGGGTACGCATCTGGGTACGACGGTCAACATGTACAACAGTGCATACAAGGAGCTCGCGAAGATAGACAGAGACGTGCTCAAGATCAGCGGCGAGGCGGCGGGCGTGGAACCCTTGGCGCTCGAGCGTCCGATGGAAGAAGAGGAGTAACAGAACCTATCTCAATAACAATTCCTAACGCGATACGAGCCAATTTCGCTTCAGACCGAGGCGCGACGAGGAAGTCG
>CAZUVI010000072.1:0-3397 GCA_964623795.1 uncultured Candidatus Saccharibacteria bacterium
GCGCCGAGAACGATAAGCTCCCAGCGCGAAACCGGCGTTGCCCAGAACACCGCGCCGAAGACGGCCGCCGCGATACCCCAGTCGATAAAGAGCACAACCCAGTCGCGGCGCGAAAAATCGCCGCGATAATTGGAGATCTGCGCCATGCCGAGATACTGCGGCCCGGACCGCTCAAGATAGAACGTCCCTTGGTCAAAATGCGGGATAGCATCCAGAACGTGGTGGCTCACTATGCCGCCCAAAAATCCGTAGATCGGATCCCCCGCCGCCGCGCCGACCGCCGCCCCCACTATCGCGTGAGAAGTAAAAAGCATTATCGTACCGAACTGCCTGGAGCGATCTCCCGTTCCGGTGCAAGAAGAACCGGCAAACCATCCCCTTCCGAAGCGGCAAGAAGCATTCCCTGGCTCTCCTCCCCCATCAATGTCCGCGGCTCAAGATTGGCCACGATCACGATCTCCTTTCCGATGAGCGCCTCCGGTTCGTACGCCTTGCCGATGCCCGCCACCAGTTGGCGCTCCTCCTCCTCGCCCAAGGAGACCTTTAGCTTTATGAGCTTCTCCGAGCCCTCCACCCGTTCCGCCGAAAGGATCTTGGCGATCTTAAGTTCCGCCTTCTTGAAATCTTCAATGGAGATCATCGTTTTCCAGTATAAATGGAAACCCGGCGCTCCGCGAAGTGCGGAGGCCGGGCTTGGATCAGTAGGAACCGAGCGACATCGCGATGCCCCAGAACGTGATCTGCATGTTGTAGACCGCGTGGAGCACGAGCGACGGCCAGAAGCGCTCCGTCTTCCGAATGAGCCAGGCGGAGGCGAGCGCCATCGCAAAGACGGCGATGAGCACGCCGAGGCCGGAGTTGTGACCAAGCGTGAAGAGGACGGCACCGACAACCGCCGCCGCTTTCCACCAGTTCCGGTTGGCATGCCGGCGCGTGAGCCACAACGGGCCGCGCCACTCGAGCTCTTCGATCAGGGGCGCCATGACGAACACCTTGGAGAAGCCGTACATGTCGTTCCATAGCTCGAGGATGCGCGAGTAGACGAAATCCATGATCGCCACATTCGCGCCGACCTCGCGGTCGTAGAACCACTCGAGCAACTTCGGCAGGTTGAACCCGCGGCCGAGGAACGGGTGCGGGAAAAACCAGCGGTAGAGAGATGTCCCGGAGAGGCCGTACGCCAGCATGTGTCCCGCGAGGAGCGCGAGCATGGCGAACGCGAACGCGAGCAGCAGGTTGCGCCCTACCGGGCGCAGATCCTCGAGACGACGCGCAAACCGTGCAAACATTGCCGTTCCCTCCTTCCTTTCGTTCCGTTCGGTTTCGAAAACGCAAAGAGCCCGGCTCCGCTCGCCGCTCTTTCCTTTGGGGCGTGTTAAGGTACCACGCTTGCCAGGAATAGAGTCGACGGGGTCGGAAGTCCGAGCCCTTGCCCTTTTCTTTCTACAAGTTGCCTTACTTTAGCACGACATCCATAAAAAGTCAACGGCCCCAGCCGCGGCTGCCTCCCCTGCCGCCGAACCTGCGGCCGCCGAATCGGCGCACCGCCGGGCGGGACGGGTGCGCGATGGCTGGCGGAAGCGCCGGGATGTGCTCCGGCATTGCGCCTCGCGGGATCTCTTTTTGAATAAGCCGCTCGATGGCGCGAAGCTGGGGACGCTCGTCGCCGGAGACGAAGCTCATGGCATGTCCCGTGGCCGCGACGCGCGCGGTGCGCCCGATGCGGTGCACGTAATCCTCCGCCACGTGCGGCATGTCGAAGTTCACCACCAGATTGATATTCGCGACATCTATGCCGCGCGACGCGATGTCGGTGGCGATAAGCACGCGGTAGACGCCGCGCCGGAAACCCTCGAGCGCCTTAAGACGCTGGTTCAAGGACCTGTTCGAGTGGATGGCGGTCACGCTCACGCCCTCGCGGAAGAGGATGCGCGCGATCTTGTCCGCGCCATGCTTCGTTCGCACGAAAACGAGCGCCGTCTTGCCTTCGTTTTGCTTCAGGATGTGAAGGAGAAGGTCCAGCTTGCGCTCGCGAGCGACCTCGAAAACCTCCTGCGTGACCCGTGTCGCGGTTTCCCCGCTCCTCGCCACCGCCACCTGGACGGGATTTAACATATAGCGGGAAGAGAGGGTAACGATGTCATTCGGCATCGTGGCGGAAAAGAGCATGGTCTGCCGCTCCTTTGGCACATGGTCGAGGATGCGCGTGACCTGCGGCAGGAAGCCCATGTCGAGCATGCGATCGGCCTCATCGAGCACAAGGACGCGCAGCGTCTCAAGCCGGATCGTTTTGCGGTTCAGGTGATCGATAAGGCGGCCGGGGGTCGCGATGACGATATCCGGCCGGCGGCGAAGCGCATCCTCCTGCGGACGCATTGCCGCGCCGCCGATAAGCGTGACAATGCGGATGTGCGGCTCGGCGAGCTTCTTCGTCATCTCATGGATCTGGAGCGCGAGTTCGCGCGTCGGCGCAAGCACGAGCACACGGATGCCGTTCCCGCCTCCGAGCTTAGTGAGAATAGGCACCATGAAGGCGCCGGTCTTCCCTGTGCCGGTCTGCGCGATACCGATAAGGTCCTTGCCTTCGAGCACGTGCGGGATGGACTGAAGCTGGATGGGCGTGGGTTGCTTGAAGCCGAGGCGAGTGATGCGCCCAAGGACCGCCGGAGAAATTCCGAGTGATTCGAATGCGCGCGCGCTTTCGTTTGTGTTTGGCATGCAATGATTATTTCTCGACCGCTCGAGCGGCGCCGCGGTAGGCGCAGTGCTCGCAGGTCGGCGACGACTCCGGCAGCGTGTCCTTTATTAATACCTCCTTGGCGCGGATGATCGCATCCTCCACCCAGCCGTCGTTGCCTTTGTAGGGAATGATCTGTACGTCGAACTCCAGACGGGCGTCGAACGCCGCGCGATCCTTCTGACCGTTCGCGTAGACGAAGTAGCCGGTGTCCGACACCGTAAAGCCGTTTTGCCGGAAGAGCCACTGATAGATCTCCATTTGGCGCTTGTATCCCTCCTTATACTCCCCTTCGAGCGTCACTTCGGCCAAGGTGCTCGTGGCCTTGTAGTCCACGATCATCACCTTGCCTTCTCGGTCAACCCAAATGTCGTCGATGGCGCCGCTGATCAGAAGATTCGTCGGCTCGTGGAGTGCCCTGATGCCCCTGAAGTTGCTGCGCCATTCGTCGAGCCGCTCATCCCGGTACGGCACAGCGTCGATGCCGTAGGTTTTCATAAGCGGATGCGCCTCGCCCTTCGCGCGGTGAATGTCGAACTCCTTTTTGAGGAGCGCGTCCACCGCTATGTTCAGCGTAAAACCGGGCATTGAGGGCTTCTCCACGCCGAGCCGGCGGTCCATGTAAAAGCACCGTTCGCAGCGGAAAAAGTCATCGAGCTT
>CAZUVI010000073.1:0-3346 GCA_964623795.1 uncultured Candidatus Saccharibacteria bacterium
CGGTTTCTATTTCACTTCAAGCAATTCCACTTCGAAAACCAGGGTTTCGCCCGGACCGATAACGCCTCCCGCACCGCGCTCTCCGTAGGCGAGCTCCGGCGCGATAGTGAGCTTGCGCGTGCCGCCCACCTTCATCCCCGCGATGCCAAGGTCCCAGCCCTTGATGACCTCTCCCCTGCCGAGCGTGAACGCGAAGGGTTCGCCGCGATCCCGCGAGCTGTCGAACTTCGTTCCGTCCGTGAGCGTTCCGACGTAATGCACCGTCACGCGGTTCCCCGGCCGCGCCTCGGCGCCGGTCCCGACCGCGATATCTTCGATCGTTAATCCTTGCGTGTTCATTTGTTCAGATGGAGTCCACTCCAGTCCCTGCGGCGCCTCCTCGACATTGGTTCCCGAAAGCGCGAGCCATCCTATGCCCTGGTCCTCGTACCATACGAGCCCGACCACCGCCGCGAGCACCAGAACGCCAAGCGCCACTGCGAATTTATCCATGCGAACTATTGTAGCGAGAAGCAGCGCTACGCCGCAAGCCAGCCGCCGTCAACGTGGAACGTCGCGCCGGTAACGTAACTTGCTTCTTCCGACGCAAGGAACGCGACGAGCGCGGAGACCTCTTCGGGTTTGCCGATTCGTTTGAGCGGCACGCGTGCCGCAATTTCCGGAGCAAGTTCTGCCTTCATCGGATCGATCATGGGAGTATCAATCGCACCGGGAGCGATCGTGTTCACTGTGATGCCAAATGGCGCAAGCTCAATCGCTAAGCTTTCGGTCATGCCGATGATACCGCCCTTCGAGGCAGCGTAGTGAACCGCTCCTTCAAACCCGATGCCAACCCCTCCCGAAGCAATCGAGGAGATGTTAATAATTCTGCCCCATGTATTCTTCATCATCTCGCGGGCCGCGCGCTGGGCGCATAAAAATTGGCCCTTGAGATTGATGTCGAGCGTCCTGTCCCACTCCTCTTCGGTGAGCTCGAGCGCCGGTTTCGGGAAATACACGCCGGCGTTGTTCACTAAAATGTCGAGCCGGCCGAAACGCTTGACGACGTCGTCGAACACCTGCCCGATCTCCGCGGCGTTCGTCACGCTCATCTTGTACGCGACCGCCTCGCCGCCCTTCACCTTGATCTCCTGCGCGACAAGGTCGCACTCCGCCTGGTCGATATCGGTGACCGCCACCTTCGCGCCCTGTGCCGCGAGCGCGATCGCATGCGTCCGCCCCATCCCCCGCCGCGCGCCCGTAACAAGCGCAACTTTCCCCTTGAGTTCGAACATGCCCTCATCATATCACTCCTGCCTACCGGCATGCAGGCCTTCCGTGCTCCGCAGAAAAGGAAAGGCCCGCACTCCGAGAGTGCGGGCCTGCAATGTGCTGTAGTCGTTATGCCGCGCCGTAGCGGTCGAGCCAGTCCGCGATCTCCTCGCGGTCCCGGCCGAGCCAGGCGACGTTCGAACGGACGGTCTCGAGCGCCTGCTTCATCGCGCGCTCGGTTCCCGGCACGCGGTGGGCGCGGATGAACTGCTCCGCGTCCGCGAGCTCCCCCTGAGTGGTGAAGCTGCTCAGCGTCCCCTTCACGACACGCGTGACGGAACCGAAACCGCCGCCGTGATAACGCTTCTTGAGCTCGTCCCAGTTCGCCTTGACGAACTCCCAGACGAGGGGACGCGCCTTCGTGTTCATGCCCAGCGCCGCGAGGAGAATGGGCGTGTCCTGCCGCCGCACCTTCTTCTCGTCCATCGAGAAGTCGAGTGCCGAGCGGATGAGCTCCTCGTTCGTGAGGGCGCCCAGAGCGCGGAGCACGCGGACCTTCTCCTCGGAGAAGTCGGTCGATTCGTAGATGCGCATGAGCGCGTCGTAGTCCGTGCGGCTGGCGTTCTCCGCGACGGTCGCGTAGACCCCCTGCCGCAGGTCCGGATCGAGCTCACCCGTCTCGACGTAGCGTGAGAAGCGCGTGCGCGCCTCCTCGATCGTCGCGCGGTCGCCGTAAGCGGCGGCGAGACGCAGGATGAGCGAGCGCAGCATCACCTCGAGATGGGAATCGTTCGGCTTCTTGTCCCAGCCCTTCGCCGCGAGAGCGTAGCGCGTGATACTGCGGGCGAGGTGATGGAGATCGTCTCTGGCGCTCATGTCCGCGGCGAGCAGGTTGTTGAGCTCGCTAAGGGCGCCCTCGATCTTGGTCCAGACGCTGAAGTCGTCCTCGCCGCTGTAGGAAGCGAGAAGGTCCAGCGCGTCCACGGTCTTCATGTGCCCGGCGCGCGCGAGCGCGCAGGCGTCGTCGAGGAGTCCCAGCCGATCCACGGCCGGAAGCTCCTTGGTGGTAACCGGCGCGCGAAGCGCCTTGAGCATCTCGGGCGGATAGGCCACGCGGTAGAAACCGCTCTGGCCGGGGTTCAGCTTCATCCACTTCGCCCCCGCATCCGCCGCGATGGTCATCCGCCTGCCCTTCATGTAGGTGAAGGACGGCTCCTTGTTCTCGGGCGTCCTCACGCCCACGGGGATCTTCCAGAGGAGACCCGCGCGGTCACGGCTGCCGTCGTGGAAGAAGCGGCGCTGCGAGAGCCGGAGCTCCACCTTGCCGCCCTTCTTCTCGCGACGCTCCACGGAGAGCACCGGATAGCCGGGCTGGCGCGTGTAGCTCGCCATGATGGCCTCGACCGGCTTCCCCGACGCCTTGCCGAGCTCGCGCCACAGGTCGTTCGTCGTGGCGTTCCCGAGCGCGTAGCGCCGCAGGTAGCGGTTGAGACCCCTGCGATACGCTTCCTCGCCCAGGTAGTGCTCGAGCATGCGGTTCACCACCGAGCCCTTGCTGTAGCTGATGGCGTCGGAGATCTCGCGGATCTCGTACGGGTTCCGCACCTCGATCTCCACCGGGTGCGTATTCCGCGTGCCATCGTCCTTGAGCGCCGCCATGTACTCGTCGGCGACGAACTGCGTCCAGGTGTCCCACTCGGGGAACTGCTGGGCCATCGCCTTCGGGCCCATGTAGGACGCGTAGCCCTCGTTCAGCCAGAGGTGCGTCCACCACTTCATCGTGGTCCAGTCGCCGAACCACATATGCGCCAGCTCGTGCTCCACGACCTCGGCCACGCGCTGCTTGGCGGCGGCGGACGAGTTCGCGGGGTCGATGAGCAGGGCCACCTCGCGATAGGTCACGAGACCCCAGTTCTCCATGGCGCCCGCGGCGAAATCCGGCAGGGCCGCCATGTCGAGCTTGGGAAGCGGATACGGGATGCCGAACCACTTCTCGAAGTAGTTCAGGGTGAACTGCGCCACCTCGAGCGCGAAGCGGCCCTGCTCACGCTTCCCCGGCGTCGTCCAGACGCGAATGGGGATACCGCGGGGCCCG
>CAZUVI010000074.1:0-3345 GCA_964623795.1 uncultured Candidatus Saccharibacteria bacterium
CATGGCCGAACAACTCGCTCACCTTCTTCAAAAGGCGTTCGAGGGTCAGGATGCGCTCCACTTCGCACCTCGCTTTGGAAATGAATGGGCCGAGCACACTATATCAGCGGGAGATTTCATTGACAACGTCGGTGCCGCACTCTACAGTTGCCCTTGTACCCCCTAAGGAAGCAGGAGCGGGGGCGTTTCGCTATACCAAAAGCAGAAAGCGAATCGCCCGCGCAGGGGCGGGCGATCATTGCGGATTTCGTAAGAGGAGGTAGCGCCGGAACGCTCCGAACGCGGTGGCTGCGAAGAAGAACGCCGCGACCGAAAGGCTCGCCCACGCGCCCATGAGCGCGCTGTCGATGATCTGGGCCGCCTGTCCGACCATGAAGCAGGCGTTGTAAATGATGTACTTCTTGTGGGAGACCACGCCCGCCTGCTGCTGGAAGAACAGGTAGGCGATGCATTGCACGGCGATCATCCCGAAAAGGAGCGCGCCAAACGCCATCTTCCCTCCCTGGAGCGAATTGAGCTGCGTTCACCCTACTCCGTCCTATTTTCAAAATCAACCATGCAGGAAAAGATCGTCATCAAGGGAGCGCGCGAGCATAACCTGAAGAACGTTTCGCTCGAGATCCCGCGCGGCAAAATGACCGTGTTCACGGGCCTCTCCGGCTCGGGGAAGTCGAGTTTGGCGTTCGACACCATCTTCGCCGAGGGCCAGCGCCGCTACATCGAGTCACTCTCCGCCTACGCGCGGCAGTTTTTGGGCCGTCTCGACAAGCCGGACGTGGACGAGATCGAAGGGCTCTCGCCGGCCATCTCCATCGACCAGAAAAGCCACTCCGCGAACCCGCGCTCGACGGTGGCGACCATCACGGAGATCTACGACTACCTGCGGGTGCTTTTCGCGCGCGCCGGGAGGCCCCACTGTCCGACCTGCGGCCGCCCCATCCAAAAGCTCACGATCGAGGAGATCGTGGACGTGGTCGTCGGGATCGCCGAAGAGAACAAGACAAAAAAGAACATCGTCATCCTCGCGCCCGCGGTGCGTGGCCGAAAGGGGGAGTACTACCAGATGCTCTACGACTTTCTGAATGCCGGCTTTTCCGAGGTGCGCATCGACGGCACATTCCATTCGCTCCGGAACCGCATCGAACTTTCGCGTTACAAACAGCACACCATCGAGCTTGCGGTGGACCGTATTCCCGCGGACATCGACTTTGCGGACAAAGACAACCGCCTGCGGCTCTCCGAGGCGGTGGAGTCGGCGCTCAAGTACGGCAACGACGTCGTGACCGTCATTACCGACAAGGAGGTCTCGCTCTCCGCAAAGTTCACCTGCCCGCACGACGGCTTCTCGTTCCCCGAGATCGAGCCGCGCCTCTTCTCGTTCAACAGTCCTTACGGCGCCTGCGAGCCCTGCAACGGCCTGGGCACGGAGGACCTCTGGTCGGAGAAGATATGCCCCGCCTGCGAGGGCAAGCGCCTCCGTCCGGAGGCCTTGAACGTCCTCGTTGACGGGAAGAACATCGCCTCGTTCACGGGTCTTTCCGTCGCGGACGCGGCAGACTTCATGAAAAAGCTCTCCGCGGCACGGGATACGATGTTCTTGGAGGTGGCGGAGGTGCCGCTCCGCGAGATCAGGAGCCGTCTCAAGTTCATGGTGGATGTGGGACTCGACTACCTTACGCTCGACCGCAGGGCGGGTACGCTCTCGGGCGGCGAGGCCCAGCGCATCCGCCTCGCTTCCCAGATCGGTTCGCGGCTCACCGGCACGCTCTACATTTTGGACGAACCGACCATCGGCCTCCATCAGCGCGACAACGCCAAACTTATCACGACGCTCCATGACCTCCGCGACCTGGGGAATACCGTGATCGTGGTCGAGCACGACGAGGAGACGATACGCTCGTCCGACTACCTTGTGGACTTTGGGCCCGCGGCTGGCGTGCATGGCGGGAAGATCGTCGCGGCGGGTCCTGTCCCCGGCATTTTTAAGGACACAAAGCAGAAATCCCTCACGCTCGAGTTCCTCCGCGGCGAGCGGCAGATCGCGCTCCCCAAAGCACGCCGTCCCGTATCAAAAAACCATGATTTTCTGCGCATCAAAAGCGCCACGGCGAACAACCTCAAGAACATCGACGTCGCGATCCCGCTCCGGCGCATGACCGCGGTCACGGGCGTTTCCGGTTCCGGCAAGAGCACGCTCGTCTATGACGTGCTCTACAAAACGGCGGCGAACATCTTCAACGGCGCGAACTACAAGACGGGGGCGCATAAGGCGCTCCTCGGCCTTGAGTATCTGAACCGCATCATCAACATCGACCAGTCGCCGATCGGCAGGACGCCGCGCTCGAATCCCGCGACCTACGTGGGCGCATGGACCTTTGTTCGCGATCTCTTTGCGTCCACCGAGAACGCGCGCGTGCGCGGCTACAAGCCGGGACGTTTCAGCTTCAACGTGAAGGGCGGCCGCTGCGAGAACTGCGAGGGCCACGGCGTGATCGCCATCGAGATGCACTTTCTTCCCACGGTGTACGTGGAATGCGACATCTGCAAGGGCAAGCGCTTCGACCGCGAAACGCTCGAGGTGGAGTACAAAGGCAAGAACATTGAGGAGGTGTTGCGGATGAACGTCGAGGAGGCGGCCAAGTTTTTCGAGGACATTCCGTGGCTCCATGACCGGCTCCGCATCCTTGAGGAGGTCGGCCTGGGCTACCTTGAGCTCGGCCAGTCAGCGACGACGCTCTCGGGCGGCGAGGCCCAACGCGTGAAGCTCGGCGCGGAGCTGGGGAAGCCCGACACCCGGAAGACGCTCTATCTCTTGGACGAGCCGACGACTGGTCTCCACTTCGCGGACGTCGAGAACCTCTTGAAGGTGCTCGAGCGGCTCGTTGATCGCGGCAACACGGTGGTGGTCATCGAGCATAACCTGGACGTCATCAAGACCGCTGACTGGGTGATCGACCTCGGCCCCGAGGGCGGCGAGGAGGGCGGCAGGATCGTCGCGGAGGGCACGCCCGAGGATGTCTCAAAACGGGCGGGCAGCTCGACAGGCGGATATCTTAGAAAGGTGCTGCAACGGAAATAAAATGAAATTCTCCGCCCTCCTGCTCTCGAAACTGCTCATGGCGCTCGGCCTTCTCGTGGCGTTCTTTCCCTTCGCGCTTCTCCTGGCTGGCGACTGGATCGTACGGCACGGCATAGGAGGCATCGTGGTCGTTATCGTGGCATTCGCCTACCTGGTGCCCCTGGGCGGCTTGCTCTTTGCGCTCGGCCTTCTTATCCGGTTCGTACGTTACCTGCGCAAAAAAAAGAAATGAGCATGCTCTACGCGCACCTTCCCGAGACGCCCGG
>CAZUVI010000075.1:0-453 GCA_964623795.1 uncultured Candidatus Saccharibacteria bacterium
CGATCCACGCAGCAGTTATATTTATGTGAACTTCAGGCGCGCGCGGGAAGTGTCAATTCTTAGGAACGACCCTGCCCTGAATAAGCTTGCGGAATACCGGCGGATGGACTTGCCGTTCTGGGGCGAAACCGACTTTCCCTTTGCAATGGTTGCGACGAACTTCACGACCAGCCTTTCCTTCTTTACGGCTCCGAAGGATAACGAGGTCGTGGCGGTGAAAAACCCTCTGAGCAACGACAATATTGTCATTCCCACGTGGTATGCATCTATCAACAACAGGGGAGAGCTTTATTCCACTGCCGCACGGGAAGAGCTCGGCATCTCGACCACAACCCCCACCATTTTTGAGGATATTGCCTCCGGAAATGCCTCACGGAGCGTGTATTACGCGATCGGCGCAGCATTGGTCGTGATCGTCGCGGCTGGAGGGGTCTGGCTGGTCCGGAAGAGAAA
>CAZUVI010000075.1:463-1987 GCA_964623795.1 uncultured Candidatus Saccharibacteria bacterium
GTAGTAGCAAGGAAAGGTAAAATGAAATCGCCACCGGGTGTCCCGGTGGCGATTTTGATGCCGAAGGTGCGTGCTACTTGGCAGGAGCGAAGCTGTCCAGCTCGAAGTCCATCTTCTGGAGGCCCTTGTCCCAGTCAGAAGGCGTCTGGCGCTTGATGAACGTCTTGGCCTCCGGCGCGTACCAGTGCTTCATGCCGCACCCGTACCAGCCGGACGTCGTGTTCGTCCAGCAGCTCTCCATCCGCAGAGCGCGGAACTTGCCGGCCGGGACCTCGATCTCCTCCCACGCCGCGGCCTTCACCTCGATCTCGAAGGTCCACTTCCCCAGGAACTCAACCTTATAGGAGAAGGTTGTGCCGGGGGCGGCGGGGAACTTGATGTACTGCCAGGTGAGGTAGTTGCTGGCATCCCGCTTGAGTTTCCCCTCGATCTTGCGGACCGTGAGGTCGCCATCGGTCAGGAACCGAGCGTTGGGCTCGTAACTGCGGTTGAAGACCGTGCTGCCGTCCTCCCGAACCTCTGCCACGCTCTCCGTGTACTTCCCGTAGGAGTTCTTGTACTTCCAGGTGTCACCCACGGAGAAACGGGGCGTCTCCACGCTCTCCGGCGTCTGGGCGCTCGAGAAAGCGGGGAGGGAGAGAAGGGCGAAGATCGTGAAAAGCGCGAGCAGACTGATTCGGCGCATGGTTATCCTCCCTTTCTTTTTTTTGGACTAGTGGTCCACTGTGCTACTGGTAATTATATATAATAAAAAAGATTTGTCAAGTATAGGCCACATATGGGTTGCCAGGGTGGTCGTGCTGGGCCATAATGAAACTTGCTTGGCCTATGGATCCACTGGACTTTTCTCGCCTCTTCCACCAATCAAGCAAGGACCACGGAAAGGGCCATCCGCCCATTCCCGAGCGCTACGAGGATTGGCCGGAGGAGTGGAAGACAACCTTTTATAAGTCGTATCCTCGCCTTCCAAAAATTACCCTGGATGACGGCCCGCCTCCGGCAGATTTCTTTAAACTTATAAAAGAGCGGCGCTCGCGGCGCGATTTCTCGCGGCAGCCGATCGATCGACGCGAGCTCTCTTTGCTGCTCAAGTACTCGTGCGGAACGACCGGCAAACTTTCCGAGACGCGTTCCCGTCGCGCACAGGCCTCCGGGGGAGGTCGCTTCCCCATCGAGATATATCCGGTAGTATTCCGGCCCGGCGAAAATCTGCCGGCGGGTCTTTATCATTACAACGTAAAGGAACACGAACTTGACGTGCTATTGCCGCGAGAGTCCTCCGACGAAGATATTCACAATATCTTCACCTACAAATGGGTAAAGGATGCGGCTGTGGGACTGGTGATGACCGCGGTTTTCTGGCGTAATCAAAACAAGTACGGTGAGCGCGGCTACCGCTACATCCTCCTCGAGGCCGGGCATATAGGTCAGAACGTCTATCTTGTTTGCGAGGCACTGGGCCTCAAATGCTGCGCTTTGGGAGGGACGCGTGACGAGAATCTGGAAGACCTCATCGACATCGAC
>CAZUVI010000075.1:1997-2756 GCA_964623795.1 uncultured Candidatus Saccharibacteria bacterium
GGAGTCGGTCGTATACGGCCTTGCGATCGGTAAGTGATCACTTGGCAGGCAATGTGATGACTGTGTAGGCGTAACTGAAGCGCTCTCGCGCTTCTACGGATTTCAGGATTTTTCCCGTCGGGTCGATAACAAGAGAGGGGCTTCCGTTGGCGGCATGCAGGAGGTAGGCGCCATTTTCCGCGGCGCGCACTTTAAGCATGAGGAGTCTTTCCCAAAGATAGGGTTTCGAGCCGTGAAAGAGCGCGTCGGAGGAGAGATTTATCAAGAGATCGGCTCCCATTCGCGTCTGATTTGAAAAGAACTGAGGCGCCCAGCTTTGAGTGCAGAGCGAGATCGCAGCGAAATATGATCCAATAGGTACGGGGCGCTCGTTCCCTTCACCCGGGGAGTAGGAAGTCGCTGCGTACTGCTGGAGTACTTCGGTGAATCCGAAGAACCGCGCCCAGTTTGTGAGCAACACGGGGGGATACTCTCCCCCGAAAAAAAGGAATGATTTGTCCCAACTCGCGATCACGTCCCCGCTTGCCGGCTTGTAGGCGAATAGGCGAGATCGAAGAGGTTCTCCCGCGCGATGGTCTCGTATGACGCTATTGTCGATGAGCACGGTCCGCTCGTTCTTGAAAAGAGATTTCAAGAATGTTCTGTCGAAAAGGTTCAGGACGTGCGCGCTTTCTGGAAATATAACTGCGTCCACATCCACTCGAGCAAGCTCGGCCAATACAAGCTCAAGGTTTTCTTTGACGATTTGTTTATCGGCTT
>CAZUVI010000075.1:2869-3161 GCA_964623795.1 uncultured Candidatus Saccharibacteria bacterium
AAGAGGAGCTCGGACCCGGCAGAGAGGGGATAAGGGAGATCGCGACAGCAGTTGCGAGAACGGCCACGATCGCTTTTCGGGGTTGATGCGAGAACCGGCGGTAGATCAGGAACACGAACCAGTTGATCGCGAAGAGGGCCGAACTAAGGACATAGATCGAACCCCAGCGAGAAAGAGAAAGAAGGGCGGGAAAGTTGGCAAGGGCGTAACCGATGTGGCCAAAAGTGATGGGATTGACGCTCGTTTCCGCTCCCACCCAAAGCGCGGTGGGTATCCATGAGCTGGCATACTC
>CAZUVI010000076.1:0-3147 GCA_964623795.1 uncultured Candidatus Saccharibacteria bacterium
CCCTATCGAGGTCTGCCGGAACTTCTTCGTCATCGACCGGACCATCGAGGCGGTCGATTGGCGCATGGCATGGGACGATTCGAGCGACATTACGGGAGGCCTCTACGCCACGATCAACAAGGCGAAGGCGCTGAACGGTCGCACCAAGGTCGTCTTCTTCACCGAAGGAGAACCATATGTTGCCTACGGCGGAGGAGACAACTTCCGTCCGTTCCCCGGCGCGAAAAGGGAGGTGAAGGGGCTTCTGGTGGGCGTGGGCGGTCTCGTCCCCGCGCAGATCCCGAAGTTCGACGACCTCGGGAACCGCAAGGGATTTCTTGCGACGCGGTCGCGTCTCGACGAAAGCTTCCTGCGGAGGCTCGAGGCGGAAACAGGCCTGCGCTACGTGCGTCTCCTGTCGGCCGCGCAGTTCAGCGCCGATCTCCGGGCGGCGGAGTTCGCCGAACGGGAGGAGGTGGACGTCGACATCCGCCTTCCGCTCGGGGCGCTTGCGCTCATTCTTGTGCTCCTTGCTGTACTTTTGTAGATTCCGCCCCGCGTCCTTCAGGACCGCGGGGCGTCCTCTTTTCCGGCCTTCGGGTTATACTTAAAAGAAGAACGCTATGGCGCAGGAATTTCGGAAGTGGCTTTTGGTTCAGGGCGCGGTTGTCGCGGGAATCCTGCTCGTGACGACGGGCGTCTTATGGTATGTCCGCGCCGACATTCGCGCGAGGACCGAGGCGATCCGCGCCGCGCAGGCCGCGCGGGCGTTCCAACTGCGCGCGGTGAACATACTGGCGACCTTGCGCCGCGAGCGGGACGAAGCGAAGCCGTTCATCCCGCAACTGGAGAGCTTCATGCCCGGCCGCGACAAGCTTATTTCGTTCCCGCGCGACCTCGAGCGCTTTTCGAGGGCGCGGAGCGTCGCCTTCGGGTTCGGCTTCGGAGCGGAAACGCCGGCCACGGAAGAAGCCGCCGGCACGATCTCGTTCACGCTCACCGCGAGCGGCCCCTTAAACAGCGTGCTGGCGTTCCTCGAGGACCTCGAGAAGAGTCCGTTCATCGTCCGATTGGACGGCCTCGACCTCACGAAGGGCGGCACTGAGTATTCGTTCGCCTCGCGCGGCGTGGTCTTCTTCCGTTAGAACCTATCTCAATGATGAAGTTTTTAAAAACGCGCGGGCGTGAGTTGACATTCATTCTGCTGGCGGTTTTACTGTTACTTGCCGTGGTGGGCGCGGTGGGCGAAGGGCTTGGCTTTCTTGTGCGCAGTTTGAATGCCGTCTTCGGTTCCGACTCGACGACGGCGACCCCGACGGTGCAGTTCGATATCGAAGGAGCCAAGAAACTTGGGTTGTGACAAAGGAAGACGCGGGTGCGTAGTTCAGTGGCAGAACGCAGTCCTGATAAGACTGAGGTCGAAGGTTCGATTCCTTCCGCACCCACAGGCAGAAGTTGAAAACATAAAGCGCCCTTAGCTCAGTGGTAGAGCGTCACATTGACATTGTGAAGGCCGGAGGTCCGATCCCTCCAGGGCGCACTAAATGGCAGAACGGAATAAAACTGCAGAGCCGGAACTCATCTACGCGGACGACGACATCATCGTTGTCAGCAAACCGGCGGGAATGCCGGTGCATGAGGCCAAGCACTCGACCGATCGCACGCTCGTCGACTGGCTTCTTGAGCGTTTTCCCGAGATCGAGAGTGTCGGCGACGTTCCTGCGGACGAGGCGAAGGCGATACATCTCTATCGCCCGGGCATCGTGCACCGCCTCGACAAGCTGACCTCGGGCGTGATGGTCGTGGCGCGGAATCAGGAGAGTTTCCTGCGCCTCAAGGAACTGTTCCAATCCCGCGCTGTCGTCAAAGTGTATCTTGCCTTGGTGTGCGGACGCCTCAAGGAACGGCGCGGAACGATCACGGGCGCGCTCGGTCGTCTTGCGTCTTCCCCCACCAAGATGGGCATTCTTGGCGCGCGGGGCGGGATCCGCATGCCGAAGGAGGCGGTTACGGAGTACGCCGTGCTCGAACAATTTTCCGCCGCCGCTCTCCTTGAGGTCAGGCCGAGGACGGGCCGCATGCACCAGATACGCGTGCATCTGGCCTCGATCGGGCATCCGGTGGCGGGTGATGTGGTCTATGGCGGCACAAAGGTGTGCTTCAAGGAGTTGGGGCGGCAGTTCCTTCACGCGGCGACGCTCTCCTTCGCCTTTCGCGAGGGACAGATGTTGTCCTTTTCCGCCGAACTGCCGGAAGAGCTTAAAGAGTTGCTTGAAGAACTTCGCAAACAAACTGCACATTAACGTCATCGCAAGACGTTAATAGAGTTATCCACAGCGCATTCTTGCTTCGATGAGGGGGGGGGTATAATAATGGGGTCGAAAGCAAAAAGTAAAAAATAAAAAATGAAGAAAGGTTTTACGCTCCTTGAGCTTCTCATCGTCATCGGCATTCTTGCCATCCTCTCTTCGGTCACGGTCCTGGTCCTGAACCCCGCGGAACTCTTGCGGCAGGCGCGCGACACCCAGCGCATCAACGATCTGGGGGCGATCAACAATGCGCTCGCGCTTTACTCGGGAACTGCCGCGACCGTGGCTCTGGGCACCGCCGGAACCCGCTATACTCATGCCGGTATCACAGTGGATGCGAGCTCTACCGCCGCCTTCGGCGCCTCTCAATGTGCCGGGGACACGTCGACCGTTTCTACGTCCTCGGACCGTACGGTATTGGGCGCTGGCTGGATTCCCGTGGACTTTGGCGATATTTCCGGCGGAACGCCTCTTGCCGTCCTGCCAGTCGACCCCTCAAGCGGTATCGGTTCAGCGGCTAAAATAAACAGCTGGCCGCTCGTCTACTGGTTCGAGGGCTCGACGGCGTCTAGTACCTGGGAACTGGCGGCCAAGATGGAGAGCGAGCGCTACAAAGACGGCGGCACGAACGACGTCTCCACGAACGACGGTGGCACCTGCAGGTACTGGTACGAGATCGGCACCGAGCCGGGACTTGACTTCTAGAGGAAGCGGAAAGCCCCGCCATCACGGGGCTTTTTGGTATACTGAAAGCGCTAGCGTGCAAGCAAGCGTAAGCGCGCAAGCATCTGCATGATCCAGCTTCCGCCGGCACAACTCAAGGAACTTCTCATGCGGGACGGCCTCGTTACGGCCGAAG
>CAZUVI010000077.1:0-3056 GCA_964623795.1 uncultured Candidatus Saccharibacteria bacterium
GGTGTTCGTGCGAAACCAGAACTGCTTGGCTTCTGCCTGTTTTTGTTTCAAAAATGTGGTATAAGTAAGTCAGGGCGTTTCCATACCAGATCCCAAAGGAGGGTCCCATGGCGCACGCAAGAATCGTGCCCGGTCTGGCCCTCGTCCTTTCAGGCGGGGCCTACAAGGTCATGTTCCAGATCGCATTCCTGTGGTTCCTCGAGAAGATCGGCGTCTCCCCCGAGAAGATCTACGCGATCTCCGGCGGCGTGCCGAACGCGCTCGCGTTCATGCTCGGCAAGGCGGGGCGGTTGCTGCTCGTTTGGTTCGAGATCGAGCCCTCGGAGCTCTACAGCGTGTCCTGGTTCAGCTTCCTCGTGAAGCCGCTCGTGAGAGGCAAGAAGCCGGGCTTCGGCGCGCCGGGGATCCTGAAGAACGAGCTCCTCACGAAGATCATCGACCGCGAGGTCGACTTCGCGGCGGTGCTCCGGGACCCCCGAGAACTCTGGGTCGGCGTCGAGGACTACACGAGCGGCCTCGTGAAGTGGGTCTCGAATCACGACCCCGGCATGACGCCCGAGCGGTTCCGCACATTCGTGCTCGCCTCGATGCGCATCCCGATCTTCTTCACGCCCATCGATGAAGGCGAAGCGCAGCTTGCTGACGCGGGTCTCATGACGAACATCCCCATCGGCGAGGCCATCCGCGGCGGCGCCAGAACGATCCTTGCCCTGAACGCCCTGCCTCGGAAGCTCCCTGAGATAAAGCGGCTCGATACCTGGCCCGAGATGGAGGTTCGTAACTCGGACGTTGCCCACATCAAGGAGGGCGAGCGCCATCGGCAGGCGATCGAGGAGACGAACGCGCACATCAAGGGCGTCGCCGAGATCAAGGCGAAGCTTTGCGCAGAGTGCCGCGAGCGCGTGACTCCTGATCTCGACGTTTTGCCGCGTTCGAACAAGCGGCATATCGACTTCTACCCGATCAACGTCCCGACGAACCTTTCGATCTTCAAGAAGGAGGGCTCCTACGGCTCTCCGACGGCCAAGGCGCGCTTCGAGCTTCTGGGAGCCGGACTCGAGGGCGTCATGCTCCAGCTCATCCCGTTTCTCTCGAAGGCCGGCCTTTTCGACGAGACCGACCGGGAGACGGTCGACTCCTTCGAGACCGAGTTCACGGCGCGCGTCCCCGCGGACTACGCCGAAGCACTGCGCAAGTAAGCACGCTCCCGTGCGCCCCGCCACTCGCGGGGCGCATCTATTTTTTGTGCCGAGGGTGGGATTCGAACCCACACGGGATTTTACTCCCAGGGGATTTTAAGTCCCCAATGTCTGCCGTTCCATCACCTCGGCTTGGAGGCGCCGGTGGGAATCGAACCCACGTATAAGGGTTTTGCAGACCCTTGCCTTACCATTTGGCTACGGCGCCGCATCAACGGCCCAAAAGCGCTCGCTCAACCCCGGCCGCACGTTCGAGGCCGCGGTCGCGCCTGAACATGATAGTGGGCATCGGCCTGATGTTCAACGTGCGGTACAGAAGCGACTGAAGATACGGCTGCCGCGCCCCAAGCATTTCAACCGCTTTTTCGGCCCGCCGCTCCGCGTCCCTCGCATCGCCCGGCCCGCCTTGACTCGACGGCGAGGCAGGCACAAGGACGCTTACATACACAATAGCGTGCTCAAGCTTTTTATCAACGTCCACCGAGGTGATGGTGATAAGTTCGCCGCGCGACTCGACTTCGCGAAGAAGGATTTTGCTCAACTCCTCCAGGATGAGCGCGCCGACGCGGAGGGGCCGATGGTGCTTCATGGAAGAGATACCTATGCAACCAAGTGATCGCCTACCTGGACCGTAACGCCGGAGTCGAAGAGCAACCCGCACTCTTTCCCTTCCTCCGCCTCGTTCACGTCCTGCTTCTGCGTTTGGAGGTTCAACACCTTGCCGCGGCCGAGCACCGCCTCCTTGCGCATCACTTCCAACTGGGCCCGGTTCTTGATGACGCCCTGGACCACCTTGCCGCCGATGATCTGTTTATTGCCCTTCTGGCTGAACACGGCCAGCACCTCGAGTTCGCCTCCCGCGACCGGCGCCTTCCCCGCGACCAGCGCCTCCTCCACCGTTTTGATGAGTTCATAGATGATGTTCGAGGTCACGATGCGCACGCCCTGCGCCTCGGCTAACCGCTCCGCGCCCTTTCCCACTTTTACGCGAAAACCGATGATCGCGGCGCCGGTCGAGATCGCAAGCTGAACGTCGTTATCGCCGACGTCGCCCACCCCTTCCGCCACCACGTCCGGCACGATCTCGTGTTCGGGAAGATTTTTGACGAGCTCCGAGAGCGCCTCGAGCGTACCGACGTAATCCGCCTTCAAAATAAGGGGCAACGCCGGTTTTTCGCCCGTCCCGCCGGCAGGCCTCGACGCGGTTCGTTTCGCCTCTTCTTTCACCTTGATCTCGATGAGATCAACCTTTCCCGCCATAAAGGTATCGCCGACCTGCGGCAACTTCTCAAAACCGAGGATGAGCGCGGGGCTCGAAGGAACAAGCTCCGTGACGCGCGCGCCTGCGAAGTTCTCGAGCACCTTCACTTTGCCCGCGGCCGAACCGGCCACGATCTCGTCGCCCATGCGGAGCGTACCGTCGAGGATGATGACAGAAACCTCGTTGCCGCGGCGGCGGTCGAGCTTCGCCTCGATAACGACACCCCTGGCGACCGCAGAGGGGTCGTGCGTCAGCCCCTCGAGATCGGTTGCCAAAAGTATGAGGTCGAGAAGCTCATCAACTCCCTCGCCTGTTTTGGCCGAGATACCCTGCCAGCTCACGTCGCCGCCGTACCCCTCGAGCAAGACGCCCTGCGCCGCGAGGTCCTTTTTGGCGCGCTCGATATCGGCATTCGTCTTGTCGATCTTGTTCACGGCCACGACGAACGGCGTCTTCGTTTCCTCGAGGATCTGGAGTACCTCTTTGGTCTGCGGCTTTACGCCGTCATCCGCCGCCACCACGACAATAGCGAGGTCGGCGACATGCGCCCCGCGCATGCGCATCTTGGAGAACGCCTCGTGGCCGGGCGTGTCGAT
>CAZUVI010000078.1:0-3034 GCA_964623795.1 uncultured Candidatus Saccharibacteria bacterium
ATGGAGAAATATCTGGTCGAGAACATCGGCGACATTCCCAAGTGACCGGAAGGGCGCTATACTTTAACAAACACATATGCGCATAGTCATCGTTGAAGACGAGATCGCCCTCGTAAAAGTTCTGGGGGAGAAGTTCAAACGGGAAGGGTTCGACGTTTCGGTCGCCACGAACGGCGAAGACGCCGTGAGGGTGATCCGTTCCCAAGAACCGGACCTCGTGCTCCTGGACCTCATCCTTCCCAAAAAGGACGGCTTTGCGGTGCTCCAGGAAATGAAGACGGATCCGGAACTCAAGCCCATTCCGGTGGTGGTGCTCTCAAATCTAGGCGAGGATGAAAATCTCAAGCGAGCGCTCAAGATGGGAGCGGTGGATTATCTGGTGAAGACCCAGCATCCGATCAACGAGGTCGTGGAGAAGGTGAGGGGTCACCTCATGAGCAGGTCGAAGTAAGGCGTGGAAGGTGATGGAGCGGTTCTACTGGGGAGCGGCCACATCAAGCCACCAGATCGAGGGCGGAAACAGCAACGATTGGACGGAGTGGGAGAAAACGCACGCCAAGCGCTTAGCGCTTGGCGCAAAGCGCACAACGTGGCCGGAGTTCATTCTTAAGAACTATCCAAGCCCGCTTGAGCCGGAGAATTACATTTCAGGGAAGGCCTGCGACCACTACAACCGCTTCCGCGAGGATTTCGATATCGCAAAGTCGCTCGGCCACAACGCGCACCGTTTTTCTTTGGAGTGGTCGCGCATAGAACCGGAGGAGGGCCGGTTCGACGAGAAGGAGATCGCGCACTACCGCGAGGTCATCGCGGCGCTCCGGGAGCGCGGCATGGAACCCTTCGTGACGCTCTGGCACTGGACCCTGCCGTTATGGCTTGCAAAAAAGGGCGGTGTCCTCAACAAAAAGTTTCCCGAGTATTTCGCCCGCTTTGTGCGACGCGTGGGCGATGAGTACAAATCCGAAGTTCGGTTTTGGATCACGCTCAACGAACCGCAAATTATAACTTCCTACGGTTATTTCAAGGATATTTGGCCGCCGCAGAAAAACAGCGTCATCGCCGGTATCCGCGCCATGCGTCAATTGGCAAAGGCGCACGCTCTGGCATATACAGCACTCCACGCAGGGTCACGAAACGCACAGGTAGGCATTGCTACAAGCAACAGTTTTCTTGAGCCGGCGAGGAATGGCCTGCTTGACCGCGCCGTGGTTGCCCTTAATCAATACTTGAGAAACCACGTTTTCCTCAACCGAATCCGCGACGTTCAAGATTTTATCGGTGTTAACTATTACTCTCACGACAGAGTGTCGTTCGCTTTTAGGCTCAAAAGCCATGGCGGCGCATTCGTGCAAAACAAAAATAAAAACGAGCGCGTAGATGACCGGGGCCACGAATGTTACCCATCAGGTATCTACCACGTGCTCAAAGACGCTGCGCGCTACAACGTGCCGCTTTATATAACCGAAAACGGACTTGCGGATGCGCGTGACATTCATCGTGCCGCGTTCATCGAAGAAACGCTGCGGTGGGTGGCGCAGGCCCGCCGCGAAGGGGTGGACGTGCGCGGCTACTTCCATTGGTCGCTTCTCGACAACTTTGAATGGGATAAGGGCTTTTGGCCGCGCTTCGGCCTTGTCGAGATCGACTATCGGACGCTGAAGCGGACCGCCCGGCCGAGCGCCTGGCGGTATAAGAAGCTTATTGAGGAGGAAATTTTATGAATTGGCTTCTCGTCGCTCTTCTTGGCCAACTTTTAAGCGCCGCGGCGACGCTCATCGACAAGATACTCTTGACGCGGAGCTCATTCCGGCCCGTCTCGTACGCGTTCTGGCTCGGGATATTGGGCGCGTTCGCCGTCTTTCTCGTTCCGTTCGGCTTCGAGATATTGTCGTTCCGCGCCTCCGCGTTCGCCGCGCTTTCGGGAGCAACCTTTATCTACGGCCTCTATTTCTTCTTTCTGGCGCTTCGGCGAGGCGAGTTCTCCGGGATGGTTCCCGCGCTGGGCGGCATTACGCCCGTGGCGGCGCTTCTTTCGAGCGCCGTGATCGCCGGTACATCGCTCGCCGGGCTGGAATGGGCAGGGTTCGCGTTCCTTGTTTTGGGAAGCGTCGCGCTTGCGCTCGCGGAACCGAAAGGTGCGCGGCTCTTCCTCGCCGCGGCGCTCCTCGCCGCGGGCGCGCTTCTCGGTCTCTCCTCGGCGCTCGCGAAGGAGGTGTTCGCGGAAACCGGTTTTATTTCCGGTCTCATATGGATCAAGGCGTGGGGGATCGCCGCGGCGCTCGGTTTTCTTTTCTCGCGCTCCGCGCGCGCGGAGATCTTCGGCGCGGTGCGCCGCCCTGAGGCGCGCGGCCTTTTCATCGGCGGCCGCCTCGCCGCGACGCTCGGTTCGTTCCTTCTTTACTTCGCGATATCGCTCGCTCATCCGGCGCTCGTTGAGGCCACGCAGGGCGCGCGCTATGCCTTCGTGTTCGCGGCCGCGTGGCTCCTCCTCGGCGAGAACTTCCGCGGGAAGATCCTGGCGCTCAAGATATTCGCTACGTTCCTGATAGCGCTTGGTCTCGGCTCTCTGGCGCTCGGCGAGTACGCGAAGTCGTTGCCTGCGGTACCCGCCGAGCGTCCCATCGTCTGGGGCGTGACGTTCTCGGAAAAATTCAGCCGGGAACTGGGACTTGATTGGCGCGCGAACTACCTCGCGATCCTCGACGAGCTCAAGCCGGCCCGGCTCCGCCTTATCGCGTATTGGGACGAGATCGAGCGGGAACCTGGCGCTCGCGACTTCGCCTCCCTCGACTGGCAGCTCGACGAGGCAGAACGGCGCGGCGTCCCGGTCATTCTGGCTCTTGGCCTCAAGATGCCGCGCTGGCCGGAATGCCACGCGCCGGACTGGGCCGAGGCGCTCCCGGAAGCGGAAGAGGAGAAGGCGCTTTCCGAGCACGTGCGGGAGGTCGTAGAGCGGTATCGCGACCGCTCCGGCATCATCATGTGGCAGGTGGAGAACGAGCCCTTTCTGATGTTCGGGGCGTGCAGGGCGCGG
>CAZUVI010000079.1:0-2958 GCA_964623795.1 uncultured Candidatus Saccharibacteria bacterium
AAGCTGGAGCGCGCCAAGAAAGACATTTCGGCGGAGATCGAGAACCTTTCCGCGCACGACGGCGTACAGGATTTCGGGAGCGACGTGGACCACGGCGACGAAGAAGCGGACGAAGCCGAGGAGTTCGGGAACCAGCTGGGCATCGTCCAGGCCCTCAAAGAGCGGCTGAACGATGTGGAGCACGCGCTCGCGAAATTTGAGAAAGGCGCCTACGGCATTTGCGAGAACTGCAGTATGGAGATCGACAAGGAGCTCCTTACGGCGGCGCCGGAGTCCCGTCTCTGCCGCGACTGCAAGGCCGCTTCCCATCCCGCGTAATGGGCAAGCGCCTCGCAAAACTCTGCTCCGCAGAACTCGAGGGCATCCACGCAAAACCAATCGAAGTGGAGGTCGACATCAACGTCGGCCTCCATTCTTTTACTATCGTGGGGTTGGCCGATAAGGCGCTCTCCGAAGCGCGCGAGCGGGTGAACTCCGCGCTCAAGAACTCGGGCGTGAAACCGCCCACGCGCGAGAACCGGAAGATCACCGTGAACCTCGCGCCCGCCGACGTCAAAAAGACCGGCTCGCACTACGACCTCGCGATCGCCTTGGGGTACCTCATGGCATCCGGCCAGATCGCGCCCTTCGAGGCGGACGACGCCATGTTCATAGGCGAGCTCTCGCTCGCCGGCGAACTGCGGCCCGCAAGCGGCGCGCTTGCCTTTGCGGAGCTTGCGAAGCGCAGCGGCCGGCGGCGCCTGTTCCTTCCCGCCGCGAACGCTCTCGAGGCCGGCATCGTGAAGGGCATCGCGGTCCATCCGCTCGCGACCCTCTCCGAGCTCATCCTGCACCTTGAGAACAAAAAAACGCTCCCCGCGGTCACGGCGGAGTTTTCGCCGGCGGCCGGAGCGTCGTCGGTCGACATTTCGGAGGTAAAGGGACAGGAGCACGCGAAGCGCGCTCTCTGCGTCGCCGCCGCGGGCGGCCACAACATGCTCATGATAGGTCCGCCCGGGTCAGGAAAAAGCATGCTCGCGCAGGCCCTGAACTCCATCCTCCCGCCACTCACGCTCGAGGAGGCGCTTGAAGCTACTGCCGTCTGGAGCGCCGCCGGCCTCAATGAAACGGGACTCAAGACCTCGCGGCCATTCCGCTCTCCGCATCAGAGCGCTTCGCTTGTTTCAGTCGTCGGCGGCGGCACCAACCCGCGGCCGGGCGAAGCGAGCTTGGCGCACCGCGGCGTCCTCTTTCTCGACGAACTGCCCGAGTTCCATCGCGACCTCCTCGAAGCGCTCCGCCAGCCGATGGAGTCCGGCGTGGTGCACGTGGCGCGCGCAAAGGGCACGGTCGCGTTTCCCGCACGGTTCATGCTCGTTGCCGCGATGAACCCATGTCCCTGCGGCTACGCGACGGACGACGAGCGGCGGTGCACATGCAGTCCCTACGAGATCATCCAATATCAAAAGAAACTTTCCGGCCCGCTCCTCGACCGCATCGACCTTCAGCTCCATGTGCCGCGCGTGCCGCTTGACGAGATACGGAAGCCGAGCGCCGGCGCAAGCGACAGCGTGCACGCGCGAACCGACGCCGCGAAACGAAGCGCCCTTGTGCGCGAAGCGGTCGCCGCGGCGCGCACGGTCCAAGAGAAGCGCTTCGCAGGCACTCTGCCGCGCATCCACACGAACGCGGAGATGAGCGCCAAGCAGTGCGATGAACTCATCCGCCTCGGCGAGCGCGAGGAAGAGTTCTTGAAGACCGCGCTCGAGAAGTCGATGCTCTCCGCCCGCGGCTACTACCGGCTCTTGAAGACCGCCCGCACCATCGCGGACCTCGAAGCATCGGAGAGCGTGCGCGTGCCGCATCTCGCGGAAGCATTGAGCTACCGCATCCGGGAAACATAACAAAAAGCCCCGCTTGAGCGGGTTTTTTTGTTATTTCGCGGGTTATTTCGCCAACGGGTTCCTCGCATTCCGCACCTCGAAGTGGAGGTGACAGCCAGTGGGGCCGTGGACGTTCCCGGTGTTGCCGATCTTGGCGATAAGATCGCCGCGCGCCACGTAGTCGCCTTCTTTCACGAGATTCTCCGACGTGTGCGCGTAGAGCGTGTAAACCTCGGCGGCAACGGGATGCTTGATCTTCACGTAACCGCCGTACCCGTCGTTCCACGAGCGGGGCGAGCCGATTTCTTCGACCAACCCCTCGGCCGCGGCAAGGATCGGCGTGCTGCAGGCGTTCGCGATATCAACCGCGTTCGTTTCGTGAAGGCGGCCCCAGTTCCAGCCATTCACCGGCTTCATGAAGTAGCTGCCGAGATCGGGAAGTTTCGAAGCAACGTAGGAGACGCCCCGCAAGGGCTTGCCGCCGGCAACGATCACGGAGGCTCCCGCCTCGAATGATTTGTTGATGTTCATCACGGCCTCGGACGGGACGCCGTAGAGCGCGGCGATGGACTCCGGCGTTTCGCCTTCCTGCACGCGGTGCACCACGCCCGAGACCGGCAAAACGACAAGTTCCTGTCCTATCTGGAGCGCCTGGCTCCGGAGCCCCTCGTTCGTCCAGCGCAGCGTGTCCGTCGAAACGCCAAAGTGGGCCGCTATCTTCGAGAGTGTGTCGCCTTCCTGTATCTTATAGACCATAAGACCGTCGCGAACGCCCAGAACTCCGGAGAGCGGATTCTCGATCGCCTGAAGAGCGGTCTCGTCAAGAAGCAAAAACCCCGCGGCATCTTCGTCAGTCATGGCAGACGAGACCGCCGCGAGGGGGACGGCGAAAAGAGCGGGGTCGCCCGTGCCGAGCGGCTCCTCGGAAGCGGGACCGCCCAGGATGCCTACGGCAGCCGAATCTTCCGGCCTGGCGAGAAGCCCCAGGTTTAACACGAGAACACCCCCTATCATGAGGATCAGGGGGTTCCATGGCTTCACGCCTTCCACAAGGTTTCGTAGAATGACTGTGATTCATTTATGGTACCACCTTCCC
>CAZUVI010000080.1:0-2935 GCA_964623795.1 uncultured Candidatus Saccharibacteria bacterium
TGAAACCGCGTGAGCGCATATGATCGTCGGTTAGAACTGGCCTACTAATTGATAGATGGGAACGATGATGGCAAGCGCGATGGTGCCGACCACCATACCGATCAGAAGAAGCATGAGCGGCTCGAGGACCGAGACGAGGGTTTTTACCGCCGCATCGATCTCCGATTCGTAGAAGTCGGCAAGCGTCTTCAAGATGTTCTCCACATGGCCCGCTTTCTCGGAAATGGCGATGAGGTTGGTCACCACTTTGGGGAAGCTCGCTTCCCTGCGGAAGGCGTCGCCGATCGTAAGGCCCTTTGCGATGCCCTCCCGCGAGATGCGGCGCAGCGCGGCCTGCAGGTCCACATTCCCCACCGTATCTGCGGTAAGCTCGAGCGCCTCGAGGATCGGCAGGCCGGCGCGCATCAGCGAGGAAAGGGTCGCGGCGAACCGCTGCAGCGCAATGCGCTTCAGGACGCCGCTGATCACCGGAATGCGCGCGGCAAAATGCGAGATGACCTTCCGGCCGGAGACCGAGAACCGGACCGCATACACGACGAGAGCGACGCCGCCCGCGATAAGGAGGAGAAAGAGCCAGATGAACCTGCCGATCACGCCGCCGATCCCGAACACGATCTTCGAAAAGAGAGGGGGCTCAAAGCCGCTGGACGAGAACACCTCCGCGATGCGCGGGATCGCCACGCCCACGAGAACAATAAGAATGATCGCGGCGACGACAAAGAGGAGGATGGGGTACACCATCGCTGAACGGATGCGGTTCCGGAGTTCCTGCTCCTTCGTCAAGCTCACGCTCAAGTCCTCGAATATCTGGTCGAGGTTGCCGGAGGCCTCGCCGGCCTTGATAAGGTTCACGAAGACCGGCGAGAAGAACTTGGGATACTTGATAAAGGTCGCGTAGAACGGCTGGCCTTTCTCCAGATTGGCGCGCACCTCAAGGAGCAGCGCCTTCACGACCGGCTTGTCGAAGTCGGCGACCAGGATGTCGACGGCACGGAAAAGGTCGGTGCCGACTTTAAGCATCAGCGCAAGATACTTGGTTAAAAAGACCTTATCGGTGACCGTAATGGACCCAAGGAAGATCCTCCGGCCGCCGGAGGCGCCCCGCACCGCCTTAATGGAGACGGGGCGGAGACCCTTCGCCGCCAACTGCTCCAGCACCTCCGCGGGACCCGCGGCGTCCGCTTCCCCCTCGACCACCTTGCCGTTCGGTTGTGACGCAACGTAGTGAAAGATCATCTTACTCTCTGATCACCCTTAATATCTCCTCGATGGTCGTCATGCCCTGCTCCGCTTTGCGCAATCCGTCCTCGAACATGGTAACCATCCCTTCGCTCTTGGCGTGGGCGCGGAGAGCATCGAGGGTAAGCTCACGCGACACGATGATCTTCCGTACCCCTTCCGAAACGTTGAGGATCTCGAAGATGGCGACGCGCCCGCGGAACCCCGCGCCGCCGCACGCCTCGCACCCCCTGCCCCTGTAGAGCAGTTTGGGGAGCTTGAACCCGGTCTCGATGCCCAGCTCCGTGAGCTGCCTCTGCACGACTGCTTCGAGCGACGGGTCCGGCGCATACGAGGTGATGCAGTCCGTGCAGACGCGGCGCACGAGGCGCTGGGCGAGTATCATGTTCAGAACGGCCGCGACCAGAAACGGCGCGATCTTCATGTCGATGAGGCGCGGGACCGCGGTCGAGGCGTCGTTCGTGTGGAGCGACGAGAGCACGAGGTGGCCGGTCAAGGCCGAGTGCACCGAGATCTCGGCCGTTTCCTCGTCGCGGACCTCGCCGACCATGATGACGTTGGGGTCCTGGCGGAGGATCGCGCGAAGTCCGTTCGCGAAGGTGATGCCGGCCTGGGGATTGATCTGCGTCTGGTTGATGTACTTCATGTCGTACTCGATCGGGTCCTCGACCGTCACGATGTTCACCTCCGGCCGGTTCAGCATGGTGAGGATCGAGTAGAGCGTGGTCGTCTTACCCGAACCGGTCGGACCGGTCACCAGGATCATGCCGTAGCTCTTCTGCGCGTTCTCCTCGACCACCTTCACCATGTCGTCGAGCATGCCAAGCTCGCGAAGTGAGAGCGGCTTTTGCGCGCCCGCCAGAATGCGCATCTCCACCTTCTCGCCGTGGAAGGTCGGGATGATGGCGATGCGAAGGTCCACCAGGTCGCTGCCGAGCTTATAGCGGAACCGGCCGTCCTGGGGTTTTGCGTGTTCGTCTATCTTCATGCCACCCAGGACCTTGATGCGCGCGACGACCGCCGGGTGCACCTCCCTGGGAATGCGGATGATCTCGTGGAGCACGCCGTCGATGCGATAACGGACTAGGACCGCGTCCTCGAGGATCTCCATGTGGATATCCGAGGCGCGGAGCGAAACCGCGTAGGAGATCATGTTGTCTATGATGGCGACGATCGGCACCTCCGTCGCGGCCTGTTCCGCGCCCTTGGCCTTGCTCCGCAAGGACTCCCGGATGTTGTCTTCGATGAGCTTCCGGAAGCTCTCGGACGTCCTTTTGCCGTAGGCGGAGAACCCCTTATCGAGGTCGGCCGCCGTGCCCAAAAAAGGACGGATGCGCGCGTGAAGCCGCTGGGAGAGGAACTCGATCGTCTCGAGGTTCGAGGGGTCTTCCATCGCGACGTCGAGCGCGCCGTCCGCCGCGCGGCCGAAGATGATGACGTGCTTTTGCCGCGCGACGTCCTCGGGAAGGAGCTGGAGCGCCTGCTCATCGATGTCACGGGCGAGCAGGTTCGCCCGCTCCACGCCGAAGTATCGCGCCGCGAGGTTGGCGAAGTAATCCTCGGAGATGAGATTCCGCGAGACGAGGATATCCGCGACGTTCTGCTCCATGCGCGCCGCCTCGGCGACGACCGCGTCGAACCCTTCGGCCGTAACGAGGCCGTCCCGCATGAGAAGTTCCTTGAGTTGTGCCGGCGG
>CAZUVI010000081.1:0-2909 GCA_964623795.1 uncultured Candidatus Saccharibacteria bacterium
GAAAGATGATCATGTCGCCGAGAAGAGCGCCCAAGCCGCCGGCCACCGACGACCAAAACACCGAATTCGTTTGAGCGATCTCCGCTAGCACGACGGTCGCGGGAGCGGCCGTGAAGAGCGACGTGAAGAATATGCCCGCAAGAAAGCTGCCGAGAAGCTTAAAGGCGCCTAGCGAGACAATGAGGCCGTGGAGCGCTCCCCCAGCCACCAGAAAGACGGCGACCAAAATGCTCAAGACCACGATCGCGGCATCGCGCATCACATCATGCAGTTGCCGTTCCATAAAGGAAATCGTTAAACCCGCGGGAAAAGATTGCTCACCTTTTTTACGTTGATGCCGTCCGAAGTCCGTTCGAGCGCGGTGAGGATCGTCTCCGCCGTCTTGGGCAGGAACGGCAGAAGAAGCTGGGCGGTATCCTCGAGGATCGCGACAAGCGCGAAGATCGTCCCCGCATCCTTGGTCTCCCAGGGTTTGTGCGCGTTCACATAGCCGTCGCCGTAGGAGACAAGGACCATAATGGCCGCGAGCGCCTCATGGAACTTGAAGTCGCGCATCGCCTCCTCGACGCGTTCACGCGCCCGTTTTATCTCCAGAACGACCTCGTCGGGCGTCTCGAGCGTCGTCGGCAAAAGCCCCATGCCCGCGGCGAGCGTCGTAACCCGCGCGGCGAAATTCCCGATGCCGTTCGCCAGGTCGGCGTTGTAGCGCTCCACGAATTTCTGGTCGGTGTAGTCCCCGTCTTCGTACGCGGGAATCTCTCGCAAGAAATAATAGCGCACCGCATCCGCGCCGTAGCGCTCGATGAGAGCGAGCGGATCGACGACATTACCAATGGTCTTGGACATTTTTTGCCCGCTCACCGTAATATAGCCATGCACAAAAAGTTTTTTGGGAAGCGGGAGTTTCGCGGAGAGAAGAATGGCGGGCCAGTAAACCGCGTGGAAGCGCAGGATGCCCTTCCCGACGACATGAAGGTCCGCCGGCCACCAGTCGGGAGAGGAGCTGCGGTAGACGTTCAGGGCGTCGAACCAGACGTACATGATCTGCCCCGGATCATCAGGCACCGGCACCCCCCATCCGTGAGCCCGCGCCACCGAGCGCGAGATGCTGAAGTCCTCAAGGCCGCGACGCACGAAGGAAAGCGCTTCGTTCTTCCTCGTCTCCGGCACCACCGCATACTCCTGGGATTCGAGCAGATGTTCCAGCTCGCGCTGGTACTTGGAGAGCCGGAAAAAGTAGTTCTCTTCCTCCACCTCCTCAAGCGGACGGCCGGGATGCTCGAAGCACTCCCCGTTCTCATTGAGTTCGTCCCGCGTATAAAAAAGCTCGCACCCCACGCAATAGAGGCCGCGATACGTCTTGGTATAGATATCACCGCTCTCGCCGCAGCGGCGCCAGAGCTCCTGGCTCGACTTGACGTGCGCCTGGCTCGAAGAGCGAAAGAATACGTCGAACTTCACATTCAGCGCCTCCGCGAGTTCGGTGAACGCGGCGCAGTTCCGGTCGCAAAGTTCCCGCGGCGTGATGCCCTCCTTCTCCGCCGCCTGGACGTTCTTGAGCGAATTCTCGTCGGCGCCGGAGATGTAACGCGCTTCGAAGCCGCGCTGGCGCTTGTGGCGCGCGATCGTATCGCCCTCCACGAATTCCTGCGCATGTCCAAGGTGCGGCTTGGCGTTCACGTACGGAATGGCGGCCGTGAGGTAAAACTTCTTTTTCTCCATTGTTGCTAAACCAGTCGTTTGCCGGAGCGCATCTTGCGGAGCGACCAGTCGTCAAGAAATTCCTGGAGGATCACCGCCGTCGGCACCGCAATGATAAGACCGAGGAAACCGGCGAGCTTCGCGCCCAAGAGCAACGACATCAGAATGACGACCGGATGCACGCCGATCGCCCGGCGCATCACGACGGGCACGACGAGCTGGCTCTCCATCTGCTGGATGACCACGAAGATCAAGAGGGTGTAGAGCGCGAGCATCGGAGAATCGGCAAGCGCAACGAGAACCGCGATGGAACCGGCGAAGATCGGCCCCACGAACGGAATGATCTCGAGGAGCGCCGCAAGAATGCCAAGAAAGAGCGCGTAGTTCACGCCGAGGAGCCAGAGTCCCAAATACACCGCGATGCCGACCATCAAACTCAAAAAGATCTGGGTCTGCAGCCAATAACCGATCTTCACGTTCGCGCGCGCCACGATGTTCAGGACGCGATCCTCGTATTCAAGCGGCAACACCGCCTGGATGAACCGCTCCACGCCGTCGCGGCTGACCGTAAGGTAAAAGGTGATCACGACGACCGTGAGGGTCGTTACGATGCCGCCGATGAAGTTCGAAGCTACGGCGACAAGCGACGTGCTGCCGGCGGCGAGAACCCCGGAGAGCTGGTCAAGATAGCGGTTGACGACGTCCACGATCTGCGCGCCATCCCGCGCGCCGAAGACGCCGCCCGCGATCTCGCCCAGGTGGTCGAACAAGCTCGCGAACTCCACAATGGCGATCGGAACGACCGCATAGAGCAGGGTTGCGAAGACGGCGATCGCGAGGATGAAAATAAGGAGCGTTCCCACCACGCGCGGGAGGCGCCAGCGCTCCAGGTAGCTCACAATGGGGTTTAGTCCCGCCGAGAGTATCACCGCGGCGAGAAGCGCCAAAAGAATGTCCATCGCCACAAAGGCGCCGGCGACGATAAGCACCATAAAGAAAGCCCTCCAGAGGGATCCCCAGCTTATGCGAAATGCGTTGTCATCACCGGTTGGCATAGGACTTTACACAAATAATACGTCTTTCAAGGACGCTTGCCAATGCGCATTCACGGTCCCTGGGATGGGTTCCAGACGGGTTCTAAAAATGCAGGAGCTCCTCGAACCCCTCCCCGTCCCCGAAGGGGCCGATGAGCGCCATGTTCAGCTTCT
>CAZUVI010000082.1:0-2898 GCA_964623795.1 uncultured Candidatus Saccharibacteria bacterium
CCTATGTGTTGGTCACGAGCGGCACGAAGCTGAACCCTTCGTATGCCTCTTCGCGGAAACCGCCGTCCTGCCGTTTCTCAAGCATGAGGATCCGCGAGCCCACCGGTGCGACGATGCGTCCGCCGACCGTGAGTTGCTCCTTCCATGGCGCGGGGATCGCGGTCCCCGCCGCGGCGGCTATGATACGGTCGAACGGCGCCTCTTCGGGCCAGCCCTTCACGCCATCTCCCACGAGGAGCGAAAGAACCCCGGATTCGACAAAGCCGTAACGAGCAAGGTTCCGGCGAGCGGCGGCGCCGAGCTCGGACACGCGTTCGACCGAGAACACGCGGCCCTTTTTGCCGACGAGTTCGGCAAGGAGCCCCGCCACCCAGCCGGAACCCGTGCCGACATCAAGGATCTTCTGCCCTGCTTCCGGTCTCAAAAGCTCGAGCATGAACGCCACGACGAGCGGCTGGGAGATCGTCTGTCCCTCACCAATAGGAAGCGCGGTATTAAAATAGGCCTCGGCCTTCAATCCCTCCGGCACGAAGTCCGCTCGGTCGATCTTCTGGAGGGCCTCGACAACTCGCGGCGTTTTAAGCCACCCTTCCCGTTTCAGCTCCTCGATCAGCTCCTCCTTTGTCATCACCTTCATTATACGGAAAAGGAAAGGGGGCCCGCGTACGGGCCCCCTTCGAAATGTGCTGTGAGAAGAATTACCGCCAGGGCAGCGTGAGACCGATGCGGTCCAGCAGCTTGATGCAGCGCTGGAGCACGGCCGTGCTGTCCAAACGATCGGAGGCCACGAACGACCTGTCCTCCTCGCAGATGTGGCTCACGAACTCCGTCTCGGAGTACAGGAGACGGCCCTCCGTGTCGAATCGCGCGGTGACGACCGCGGGACCGTGGTCCACGACCTTGTCCTGGTTGTTCTCGAACTCGGTGTCCTTCAGATAGGCACCGGTCATCACGCCCAGGATGGTCTGGCCGAACTTGGTGATGTGCGCCGCCGCGGCTTCGTGGAAGTTCGCCACATAGGCGATGGAGAAGGCCTTGGCCTCCTTGGCCACCGAACCCACGTAGCTGTCGAACCGCCGCCAGATGAAGTCCGCGACCTGCTGGATGCGGGTGCTCTTCTGGATGGTGCGGCTCTTGTAGGGGTGCTTGACCCCCACCAGGATGCCGCCCAGCTCCACCATGCGGCTCTCGCCCACACGGATGATCTTCGCGGCGACCACCGCCTTGGCCTGCTCGAAGCTGACGGCCACGCCGTGCTCCCGGCAGATGCCCATGACCCCCTCGGTCATGAGCGTGCGGAGCCGGTCCTCGAAGAGCTGCAAGATGAGGGCGCGCTTGCCGAAGTACCCCCACGCGTCGTGGTTGCCCTCCTTGAACGCGTATGGAACGAGGCACTTCTCGAGCGTCGCAGAGGGATCTTCCTTGGCCGCCTTGCCCATGCGGACGAGACGGTTGCGGAAAATGGTAAGGAACGCGGTCGCGCGGAGATGAGCCCCGATGAGCTCATGCTTGTCCACGCCGTTCGCGATGGGCAGGAGCTCGCCGTTGTACTCATACGTGTGCGCGATGCCCTGGGTCAGGTCGCCGTTCTCGATCAAGGCGTCGGCGTCGTCCGCCAGACACGGAATATCCTGGAGGAACGTGAAGTACAGCGACTTCAGCGCTCCGCCGTGGAGACACGACCAGACGACGTGCTTCACGGACCGCGAGCCCTTCCAGAGGGACTCGAGCGTGATGTTCGCGTTCCGCCGGAGCTCCTCATTGATGGCCCAGCGGTTGGACTTCTTGGAGAAGATCGCCGTCTCGGCCTTGACGAGCTGTTCCAGGGCCGTGCGGACCTGGGAATCGGAGAACTTGGTCTTCCGCAGGAACCGCTTGCGGCTCTCCGCCTTGTTGACGCGGTGCAGAACGGTCTTGAGGCTCGCGTCCGACGGGATGAGCGCATGCATGACCGCCTGCTGAACCGCAGGCAGGGTCTTGGACACCGCCACCTGCTTCTCGAGAAACGCCGCCGTGCGGAAGTTGTGCACGCCGTTCACGATGCGCACGCCTTCCTTGCCGTTGGCGATGATCCGAATGACGGTGGCGCCGATCATGTGCTCGGTCGCCTGCTTCTCCAGGAGCTTGTGCAGGGCCGGCACCGAGATGGTCGGAACGCCGTCCAGATAAGGCAGATGCGTCGCCGTACCGGTGACGCCTACGAGGACGAGCCCCGGCTTGGGCGAGAGCGTCCGCGGCGACCACGCATTGGTGATGCGCTGGACCAGATTCGTGATGATCGCGGAGAACCACGGCGACCGGTGCGGGACCAGGACCCGGATCTCTTCGAACCCCGGGAACTGCACCGGGAACTTCGGCTCGCGGTCGTAGTACCCGTCCTCCTGGCGCTCGCCGATGATGCGCACGTCTGTGCGCAGATCGCAGAGCTTCTCCAGGATGCGGGCGCCGATCGGCAAATCATAGATGCGCTCGGCGATGGCGATGTGCCAGTTCACGCCGCTCGGCAGAACCGGCAGGAAGTCGCTCAGATGAGCGGCGGCCTCTTCGATGAAACGCCGCTCGAACTCCCCCTTCTCCCAGTCCAGCCTCTCGCCCTTGAGGCGCGGCGAGAAGGTCTCGAGATGCTCCTTGAGCTGGGCCCTGAACTCGGCCTCGACGTACTTGCCGTCCACGGTGTGCCCGGCGATGATGACGGACTTCGCCTGTGCCTTCACCACCGCTTCCTTGACCAGGTTGATCAGGTACTTGCGGCTCTTGGTGGGCCAGCAGGGTCCGGAAATCGCTCCAATGTTGAGCTCACGGCTTTGCGCGTTCGTATGCACCGCTCGGCCTCCTCTTGTTCATAATGACAATTTACTGCCTCGAGTATCGCAAAGGGCGCGAAGCGCGTCAACCCCG
>CAZUVI010000083.1:0-2896 GCA_964623795.1 uncultured Candidatus Saccharibacteria bacterium
CCGCATCGGCGCAGGTGTCCGTTACCGCCAAGGTGCCGGGCGTGTGCGGCAACGGTGTAGTTGAGCCGGGAGAACAATGTGATGCCGGCGGATCTAATGGTTCATGTCCGGCTGCTTGTTCTGGTTCTTGCACCACGAATTCTTGCGGCGGAGGTGGGGGAGGCGGCGGGGGCGGCGGAAGCGCAGCGCCGGTTGCGGTGACACAGGCGGTCTTCTCGGGCAAGGCATATCCGGGCAGCACGGTGACCATCCTCAAGGACGCACAGATCGCTGCCACGACAATTGCCGGAGTGGACGCAAGCTTCTCGTTTGCCATGAGCGGTCTCTCGGGCGGCATGTACCTCTTCAGTATGTATAGCGAAGACCGGCAAGGCAGACGATCGTCGCTTTTGACATTTCCGGTGGCCGTGACGTCGGGAACGACCGCGAATGTGGGCGGTATCTTCGTCGCTCCTACCATCGGTGTGGACAAGATCGAGGTCAGGCGGGGAGATGTCATCGCTTTCTTGGGGCAGTCCGCGCCGCAGGCCGACATCACGCTCATGGTCAGCTCTGAGGAGGAGTTCTTCGTAAGAACGGCAGCCGACAAGGACGGCGCCTACCTCGCGCGGTTTGATACCGCCCCGCTGGAGTATGGGAAGCACGGCGCCAAGGCGAGAGCGACCCTTGGCGCGGAGCTCGTGAGCGGGTTCGGTCAGTTCGTGAATTTCACCGTCGGGACAAAGACCGTGCTCGCTCCAGCGCCAACGGCACCGCTCAAAGGGGACATCAACAGCGACCGCCGTGTGAACCTCGTGGACTTCTCGATCGCGGCCTACTGGTATCGGCGTTCCGTCCCGCCGGCGCAAGCAGATCTGAACGGCGACGGGAAGGTCGACCTCGTCGATTTCAGCATCATGGCCTTCTACTGGACCGGCTGAGCAGGCGCACGAGCGCAAAGAGCGAACATGCTACAGACAGCATTGCTATTCATCGGGCTGGCCGCGGGGCTTGCCATGGCGCCTCTCTCGCAAGCAGACGCGGCGCAGGTGGCGTTGGTTGCGGAACCGGGCATGGTGGGCCCAGGAGGCATGGTTGAGATCGCGGTGATCCTCGATACGGCCGGGGACACCATTAATATCGTAGAAGGATCGATCCGGATTCCGCTGGACGCAGTCGCCTTTTACTCGATGACCGAGAAAGGCGCAATCGTCCCGCTCTGGCTGGAACGCCCGGCGCTCGGCGCTGACGGTCGCGTGGTGTTCTCCGGGGTCATTCCGGGAGGGTTCCGGGGGAAGGGCGTGCTTCTGACCTTGCTCCTCGAGGGCAGGAGGCCTGGCGTCGCAGTGATTGCGCCAGTCGAGGTGAAGGTGCTGCGTTCTGACGGCTTCGGCACGGAAGTGTCGGTTGAGGCCGTGGCCGCAACGGTGACGATCTCCGAAGACGCGCCGTCCATTGCCACGCGGGAGGAGGATCGCACACCCCCCGAGGACTTTGCGCCTCAGGTCGTGCGCAATCCATTACTCTTTGACGGCGCATGGACCCTGGTATTCGCGACGCAAGACAAGGAATCGGGCGTGTCCCACTATGAAGTGCGCGAGGCGCGCTGGCCGTGGTTCGACCGTTGGCAAACGACAGAAAGCCCCTACAAGCTCCTAGACCAGAAGCTTTCGAGCCAGATTGCGGTGAGGGCGATGGACCGCGCCGGGAACGAGCGGACCATCACGCTTGCGCCGCGTCGTCCGCTCCGTTGGTATCAGGGCGTAGCAGGTCAGGCGGCATTCGTAGTCGGGGTCGCCGTGCTCATTAACGTCGTCCTACTATTATGGCGAGGGAGGCGCCGGGCCTAAGGAGTCGCTTGGTGCTGATCGGGTTCGCAGGGGCGCTCCTGGCGCTCGTGCTCTTGGGGCAGCCGGCACGGGCGGCGACGCTCGATGTCGCTCCAGCCGGTGGCTCCTATGCGGTAGGCGCCAGGATCACCGTCTCGGTGCTCGTCACAAGCGTCGAACAGGCCGCGAACGCCGTCTCGGCCGCGATCTCCTTTCCGAAGGACAAGCTCGAGATGGTGTCGGTTTCAAAGGCGAACTCGGTCGTCAATCTGTGGGTACAGGAGCCGTCATTTTCGAACGAGGCGGGTACCGTGAGTTTCGAGGGCATCGTGCTCAATCCCGGTTTCCGGGGCACTTCCGGAAGGGTGGTGGACATAACGCTTCGCGTGAAGGCAGCCGGCCCCGCGACGCTCTCCTTCGCTTCGGCTTCTGTACTGGCGAATGATGGCAAGGGAACAAACATCTTGTCTGGGTTGGGCAGCGCCAGCTTCTCGCTGGGAGTGCGCGCAACGCCTGAATCCTCGACTCCGGCCGAGCGTTCGGGCACGCCGGCTGCGCCGGAGATCACCTCGAGCACCCATCCCGACCCCGGCAAATGGTATCCGACCTCCACGGCGAAATTCTCGTGGCGCACGGACAAGGAGATAGCGGCGGTGCGCCTCCTCGCGAGCAGGAATCCGAAAGATGTGCCGACAGTAGTGATATCACCTCCGGTTCATGAACGAGAAGTGCAGGATCTCGAGGATGGAGTGTGGTACTTCCATCTCCAGTTCCGCAACGGCGAAGGGTGGGGTGGCATCGCTCACTACCGTTTCCAAATCGACACCACCGCGCCCGCGCGCTTCACGATGCGCGAGCTGGAGCGCCGAGATCTAACGGAGCCCACGGCGCGCCTTAGGATGGAGGCGAGCGATGGGGCGTCGGGCATCTCCCATTATGAGATTCAGATCGACAGCGAGACGGCTCGTGTGTGGAAAGATGACGGAAGCCACCTCTTCGAGACGCCGCCTCTCGGCCCCGGCTCGCACCTCGTGATCGCCTGGGCGGTTGATCAAGCAGGAAATTCGGTTCCGGCCTCGATTAACGTC
>CAZUVI010000084.1:0-2529 GCA_964623795.1 uncultured Candidatus Saccharibacteria bacterium
CGAGCCGGCGGTCCATGTAAAAGCACCGTTCGCAGCGGAAAAAGTCATCGAGCTTGGAACGCGAGAGCGCATAGGGCTCCTCCGCCTTCGGATTGAAGAGGTTCTTAATGCGCCTCCCTTGGATGGTCTTGGCCATTGTCGCCATTCTATGCTTGAAACGCGTTATTATGCAATTTCTCCTTTCTTGCGGCGGATGAGTTTTTCCAAAATGCGCCTCACCGCGCCGAGCGTTTCGGGGAGCTCCACTGAGATCGCCGCGGCTTGCGGGTTGAGGTGCGCGAGGACCTCAAGCCTTTCCGCGACCTCTTTTTTCTCCAGAAGATCGCATTTGCTCAAGAAAACGTACTCTTCGCGCTCGAGCAGTTTCTTATTGTATTCGCCAAGCTCTTTGCGGATGGCCTTGTAGTCGCCTTCCGGGTCGCGCGATTCGGCGGAAACGAGGTGAAAGAGCACCGGCGCGCGTTCGACGTGCCGCAAGAACTTGATGCCAAGCCCCTTCCCGCGCGAGGCGCCCTCGATGAGGCCCGGAATGTCCGCGAGGATAAGTTCGTAATATGTGCCGAGGTTCGGCTCGAGCGTGGTGAACTTGTAGTTCGCCACTTTGGCCTGCGCCCGCGTGAGGGCGTTCAACAAGCTCGACTTGCCCGCGTTCGGAAAGCCGATAAGCCCCGCATCCGCGATAAGCTGGAGTTCGAGAAAGTAATCGAACTCCTCACCCGGGAGGCCCGGTTGGGCGCGCCTGGGCGAGGTGTTGCGCGAGGAGCGGAAGAGAAAGTTTCCCCTGCCGCCGTTACCGCCCTTGGTCAGAAGCGCGCGCTCGCCGATCGTGAGCACTTCGCGCACTTCCTTCGTCGCGAGGTTGGTAAGCTTGGTGCCGACCGGCACTTTGAGCACAAGGTCTTTCCCTGCCCGGCCGTCCTGCCGCGCCTCCTTGCCCCGCTCGCCGTCCTCCGCTTCGAGCACCTTCTTGAAACGGAACTGGTTCAGCGCCGAGAGGTCGGAAACGCCCTCGGCATAAACGCTCCCACCACGTCCGCCGCTCCCGCCCGTGGGACCGAGCTCCATCATCACCTTGCTGAACGCCACGCGGCCGGCGCCGCCCTTCCCGGCACGGACGTTGATCTTTACCTCATCTACAAGCATGCCTATTTTTTCAAATGCTCAAGCGCGGCGATGAGGTCGGAGCCGATCTTCTTGCCGGGATTGAAGATATTTAAGGGGTCAAACATCTTTTTGACCTCTTCAAAAATCCTGTACACCTCTGCGCCGTACATCTGCTTCAGATACATGCCGCGGATGAGACCGTCGTTATGCTCGGCGGTCGTCGAGCCCTTATAGCGAAAGACGAGCGCGTAGACCTCGTTCATCACCCTGGGGATGATAGTGCGTATCTCCGGGTCCTTGAGGTCCACAAGCGGGATGATGTGAAAGTTGCCGTCGCCGGGATGGCCCGCGATGGTGTAGGTGAGCTTGTCCTTGTAGCGGTCGAGAATGGCGTTCACCTGCGGCAGGAGTTCCGGCATGTGCTCGGGGCGCACGATGAAGTCGTCCACGAACGCAGCCGCGTCCTTGTCTTTCACATAGCCATGGAGCAGTTTGAAACTCTGCCGCCGGATGGTCCAATACTTCTCCGCCTCCGCCTCGCTCTTCGTGAGCCGCACTTGCACGGGGAACTTTTCGAGCGCCGTTCCCAAGGCGCGCATCCGTTCCGCAAGTTCCCGCTCGTCGTCCGAAGCAAGCTCGATCAAGAGCACGATCCTGGGGAACCCGCCGCGGAGGAGCATGAAGAATTCGGGCAAAAACTGCCAGCCGAGCTTGATGACGCTTCCCTTCATGAGCTTGATGAGCGCCGGGAAGAAGCGCACCGCGAGCCGGAGCGTTTTGTCGTCGTATGATTCGATGCTCTCGGGCCTGAAAGGCAGGACGGCCTTCACGAGCTCCGGCACCACGTGGAGGTCCTTCGCAAATACCGCGACGAGGCGCTCGAGACGCTTCCGCTTCACAAGCCGCAGTTTCGCCTCGGTTACGAGGCCAAGCGTTCCCTGGGAACCGACGATAAGCTTTGCCATGTTGAAGGTCTTCCGGTCCCACACGTTCCAGAGCGCGTAGCCGGCGGAGTTCTTCGAGACGTTGGGCTTCGCGCGGTGCACCGCGTCATAGTGCGCCTCGATGAGCGCGTGGAGCTTGCGGTAGAGCTCGCCTTCAAAGCCGTCCTCGGCGAGCTTCGCCTTAAGCGCGTCGCCGGAGAGCGGACGGAGCACATGCTCCTTGCCGTCCGCGAGCACCGCCTTGAGCTCTTCCACGTAGTCCTCCGTCTTGCCGTATGCCAGGGTCTTCTCGCCGCCCGAGTTGTTCGCGATCATGCCGCCCAGGGCGCAAAGGTCCTTCGAGGCCGGATAGGCGGGATACATGAGGCCGCGCTTCGCAAGCTCCTTCTCAAAGTCGCGGAAGTAGAGGCCCGGCTCCACGACGGCGTGGGACTCCCCTATTTCCTTGATGCGGTTCAGGTGCCGGTCGAACTCGACGACG
>CAZUVI010000084.1:2539-2886 GCA_964623795.1 uncultured Candidatus Saccharibacteria bacterium
TAAAGGGCCGCCAGTCATGTCCGTGCCGCCGGAACGAGCCGTGAGCGAGACGTCCTCCCCCGCCTTCTTCTTCTCCGACGCGAAGCGCACCAGGGCCTCCACGTCCGCAGCGTCCCGCGGAAAAACCACGGCCTGGGGCTCCATCTCAAAAATGGAATAGTCGCGGCTGTATGCGTCGCGCGTTTTGGAGTCGTCCAAGACCTCCCCTTTGACGACTTTTTTCAGTTCTTCGGAAAGCGCCATGTCTTTTTAGTATAACGAATCCGCCGCCCTTTGGGGCGGCGGGGTATTTCGGTTTCTATTTCACTTCAAGCAATTCCACTTCGAAAACCAGGGTTTCGCCCGGA
>CAZUVI010000085.1:0-2625 GCA_964623795.1 uncultured Candidatus Saccharibacteria bacterium
GTGTCCGCGAGCTCGCGCTGGAGATCGAGGAAGTTCACGTTCGCCTTGAGGTCCGGGTAGTTCTCCGCGACGGCGAAAAGCGTCTTCAAGGTGTTCGTGAGCGCGTTCTCCGCCTGCTCGCGCTCCAGAGGGTTCCCCTTGGCGGAGGCAACGCTTGCGCGGGCGGCCGTCACCTTTTCGAGCACGCCCTTCTCATGCGCCATGTAGCCCTTTACGGCCTCGACGAGGTTCGGGATGAGATCGAAGCGGCGCTTGAGCTGAACGTCGATGTCCGAGAGCGCCTCCTTGGCGCGGTAACGCAAGGTTACGAGCCGGTTGTACGTCCAGACGAGCCAGAGCGCGACGACGCCGAGAGCGATATAGACCCAAAGTAGTGGTTGCATGCGTACAGTATACTAGAAAGCCGCCCCATTCTCAAAGCCCCCCATCTCTCGCTCCATCTCACGCCTTCTCACTCCTTCCACCCCCTCCTCTCCTTTCCGTTACATTATAATACGCCATGGCGTATTATAATGTAACGGCTGAACAAGCGATTTTTTTTCTCCAGAAGCAGAAAAAGCGTAGGCGGGAGCTTGCGCTCCCGCCTACCTCGCCGAGACGAGTCGAGACTGGACCTGCCGAACGAAGTTAGAATCCGCCCATGCCGCCCATCGGGGGCATGCCGCCGCCCATGGGAGGTTCGTTCTTCTCGGGAATTTCCGTGACCGCCGCGCCGATCGTAAGACAGGTGGTCGCGACGGAGAGCGCGTTCATGAACGCGGACTTCGTCACCTTGAGCGGGTCCACGATGCCGGCTTCCTTGAGATCCGCGAACTTATTGAGGTTCGCGTCGTAACCGTGCCAGACCTGCTCCTTCTTGCCGCCCGCTTTCTTGTCCTTGAGCTCGCCCACGATACGCTCGTCGTCCTGGCCGCCGTTCCTCAAAATGGCGCGGACAGGCGCCTCGCACGCAGCCATAAGGATCTTGTGAGCGGAACCGCGAAGCGGGTCATGGTCGCTTCCCTCGCCCATTTCGAGCGCGGCGTTCAAAAGCGCGATGCCGCCGCCGGGAACGATGCCCTCCTCCATCGCGGCGCGGGTCGCCGCAACGGCGTCCTCCACGCGCTGTTTGATCTCCTTCTGGCTCGCTTCGGTCGCCGCGCCGATCTTGATGACCGCGACGCCGCCCGAGAGCTTGCCGAGCCGCTCCTGGAGCTTTTCCTTGTCGAAGTCGGAATCCGCCTTTGCGATCTGCGCCTTGATCTGCGCCATGCGCTTCTCGATCTCCGGCTTCGCGCCTTTGCCGGCAACGATGGTGGTATTGTCCTTGTTCGCAACCACGCGATGCGCCTGGCCGAGCATTGTCACGTCCACGGACTCGAGCTTGCGGCCCACGTCCTCGGAGACGAATTCCGCGCCGGTCACGATGGCGATGTCTTGGAGCATCTCCTTCCTGCGGTCGCCGAAGCCCGGGGCCTTGACCGCGAGCACGGTGAAGATGCCGCGAAGCTTGTTCACCACGAGCGTGGCGAGCGCCTCGCCTTCCACGTCCTCGGCGATGATGACGAGTTCCTTTTTGCCGCTCTGGAGAAGCTTCTCAAGCAGGGGCAGAAGCTCGCTGATGGCGCCGATCTTGCGGTCGGTCACGAGGATATAGGGGTCCTCGAGCGCGGACTCCATCCGCTCCTGGTTCGTGATCATGTAGGGCGAGATGTAGCCCTTGTCGAACTGCATTCCCTCCACCACCTCATAGGAGTTCGAGGTCGTGTTCGAATCCTCGATGGTCACCACGCCGTCCTTACCCACCTTAAGGATGGCCTCGGCGATGAGCGTGCCGAGATCGGGGTCCTTCGAGGCGAGCGTCGCCACCTCGTGCAGGTCTTTGCCGCCCTCGATCTTGATGGCCTGGCGCTCCAACGCGGTGAAGAGCTTCTTCGCGCCCTTCTCGAGCTCCTCGGTGAGCTTGATGACATTGAGCTTCTTGCCCGCCTCATCCATGGCGCGGGAGATCATCTCCTGCGCAAGAACGATGGCGGTGGTGGTGCCGTCGCCGACGCTGTCGTTCGTCTTCCAGGTTCTCGTACTTATCCTTTAGGTCTATCTCCTTCGCCACCGTCACGCCGTCAAAGGTCACCTGCGGCGCGCCGTACGACTTCTCGAGAACTACCGCGCGGCCGCGGGGACCGAGCGTCATCTTGACCGCGGTCGCAAGCGTGTCCACGCCCCGCTTCAGGGCTTCGCGCGCGTCTTTTTCGAAACGAATGTCTTTTGCCATAAGCCGTTATTCTATGACCGCTAAAATGTCCGACTCCTCTCCGACCAGATATTTCTTGCCGTCGATCTCGATCTCGTCGGGTCCGTACTTCTTGAAGAGGACCATGTCGCCGACCGCGACCGACATGGGAACCCGCTCGCCTTTCTCGTTCATCTTGCCGGGGCCGACCGCGATGACCTTGCCGCGAACCGGCTTCTCCTTCTCCGCCGAATCGGGCAGAACGATGCCGGACTTCGTGGTTTTCTCCTCCTCCGCCGGCTCAAGGAAGACGTGATCCGAAAGTGGTTTGAACATTAAGTATTTTTTATTTTGGCACTCCCGACCAAGGAGTGCTAATACAGATAATCTACGCGGGCGGCGCTCCTTGTCAA
>CAZUVI010000086.1:0-2579 GCA_964623795.1 uncultured Candidatus Saccharibacteria bacterium
TGCGGGGCCGAAACTTGTCACCGCCCCTGGCGGGACCCCGCAACATGCGGTGGTTTGACGAGCCGAAGTGCGAACCGTACACTGACAGCGGCATTTTTATTGCATATAAGGAGGACGGCATGCCCCGCGACGGGTGGCTGAAGCGCCAAACAGAGAACACGGAGCGCAACATCGCCGATTGGCCGCGCTGGATGCGGATCGAGTCCGGCGTCGCGGTCTCGAAGCTCTTTCTCGCCGTGCCGACCTACCATACCGCCGCTGGCGCGCGGACCTTCCCCACAATGGGCATCATCGCGTTCACGCCGCGGGAGGCGCGCGAGCGAATAGTCGAGTACTGCGCCACCCGGCACGCCCCCGCCAACCCCCGCTACTGGGGTGTCCGCGACCTGCGCGTGCTTCCGGACGTGGAAGACGTTCCGCTCCATCGGGCGGCCGAGGTGCTCGTGTGCGCCGGCATCACGGTGCTCGAGATCGTGGAGAAGGGGAGAGAGGAACGCGCCTGTTCTTTCCGTCCCCGGCCCCCGCGCCAGAAGTGATTGAAATGCGCGTGGTGTTCCGGTAAGATACGGGCAGCAACTTCTTATTGCTGACAAGCGGGGGAGACGCGATGCTCGGACGTCTGCGCGGGTCGCTGCTGCGATTTCTTGCGACGCCGCTCGGCTTCAACACCTACGCAATGGTGATGTGCACGGATCCCGCGCTCATCGCCGTTTCCGTCGTGGGCGTTCAGCGCACCGTGCGCTTCCTCGCGCATCTGATGTAACTCGCACATTCACCGGCAGGGCCCCGCGGCTCTTGCCGGTTCGTTTTTTTATTGATAGGTTTTGGACAGCAAATTCAAACATTCAAGGAGGTAGCCAATGGGCTGCGTCTGGAAGATGCCGTGCCTACCGGTAGGCAGGCGGCTCGGCGCCGCGGCGTCCTGGGCCATTATCATCGGCCTGGCACTGCTCGGCCTCGTGATCGGGTCCGTACGGTCGCTTTCCGAAGCCATGCGGAGACGCCATGAACGCCCGACCTAAGGACGCTTCAAAATTCGCGGTGGTGATGAGCGGGAACGACCCGCGGATCCTGCTCCACATCCTCTCGCGCACCGACTTCCCAAAGGGCGTCGAGGTGGTGACGCAGGAGCACTCCGCGGTGCCGTATCTCTCCGAGATCGAGCTTCCGCCGGAAGAGGACCGCAAGCGCCAGATCGCCGTCTCACAGAAGGGGCTGGTGCCGGTCCTCGCGCGACTGTCGGCTAAGAAGCGCCTTCGCCTCTGGGTAGGCGCGCCCTACTACGACCCGGAGAGGGACAAGCTCTACAACGGCTATGGCCTCTTCGAACGCGGCGAGCTCCGCTGGCTCCACTTTAAGCAGTATCTCTGGAAGACGGAGCGGGCGCTCATTCCCGGCACGCGCCAGCAGGTCGTGGACGCGCCGGAGAAGTACGACGGCGATTTCGATGGCCGCAAGGTGCTCATCTGCCACGAGGCCTTCGGCTACTGGGACCCCGTCTGGAACAAAACGCGGCTTCCCGAGGCGCATCGCGGGAGGCCTCGGTTCGTCCTCCTCCCGGCGCAATGGGAAGAGGACCCGCCCGTCACCCTCAACAAGCTCTGCCGCATGATCGTGCGGCGCGTGGAGAAGGAGAGCGACAAGCGCTGTGCCGCGAACCCCAGAGGATGTCTTCTGCTCCTTGCGAACCATAATCGCGCGGCCGTCTTCGGTCCCGCGGAAGAGGGGAGCAAGGGGGCGAAAGGCAAGTGCTACGCGGAGCTCCGCGAGCCCGGCTGGATCGAGATTCGGCGGGCCATGCCTACCGGCAGGCAGGATGAGATCTCCGTTCATTGCATCTGACTATTGATCTGCACATTCTGCGCCCCGACGTACATCGGGGCGCTTCGTTTTTTATCTTGCAAAACGCAGGGTAAAATGGTTCAATCTTGAGCGGCAACTTTATTCTTTCGGAGGAGGCAGACAATGGATTCCCGAATTCCCTACGATGTGGACCGCGTGCCGACCCGGGGTGAGCTTTTGAGCGCGTTCCGTGCCGATGGCAAGGACGTCCATGGGGGCGCCCGGGGGCGTCTCTCGGTGGACTTCGACTGGTATGACATGGCGGAGACCTATCGCGGGGGCGAGGACTGGCAAGACCTGCCGAACCCCACCGACGGCGTGAGACGCATCTTCATCTTTACGGAGCAGCAAAAGGGCTCCTTCACCGCCATCCGGTTGGGTCGGACGTGGGGCGACATCCTCGCCCCGAACGACCGCCTCTATCTCAACATCATCCCGGACCGCGACAAGCCGCACGAGGTCATCGCCGTCGGATGGGGGAGCGTGGAGAGCGTGACCAAGAAGTATGTAACGCTCCTCACCGCCGAGGATCTCGCGCTCCACGTGGGCGCGATCACCATCCACGATGTCTGCGAAGAGCTCACGGCGGTGCATCGGAAGCCGGTGCACTACAACGCGGTGGATCCGGATGTCGTCACCGTCATCCGCATGCGCCCGTCCGCCTTCTTCCCGTTCGCGGCGAAGAATCGCCGAACTGGCGAGGTCGCGGCGCTCTGATGCGGCACGAACTCCTCATC
>CAZUVI010000087.1:0-2571 GCA_964623795.1 uncultured Candidatus Saccharibacteria bacterium
GGCCATGCCAGCCGCTACCGTGAGCGTTAAAGCATGCTTCGTCCAGCTGAAGATTCTGCGCACGAGTGCTCCTTTCGCGAGACGTAATGAGAAGTTACCGAGTGCTGCGGTCAGTATAGAAATACAGGCATGGTTTGTCAAAAAAGCGAAGCCCCTCACCTTTTCCGAAAGGTGAGGGGCGAACGGCCGAGGGATCACCTCGACCAAATGCGCACGAAGTTGGGTTGCGCCCACTCGACTTCCGCGCGCCAGAAGAGCTCGCGGGAGCGCTCCATGGGGTTCGCGTGCCCCCGCGGCGAAAGCGTGATGACGTAGGTGCGCTCCGCATCCTTCATGGGTCGCGATGCGGCTACCCCCATGCTCGCCACGATGTGCCAGAGATCGTGCCCTGGCCTCATCTTGACGATGATCTCGTCGGTGAGAAGGAGGATCTCGCCTGCCTTCGTCTTGAACGCTACGAACGCCAGTTCGACATTGCCGCGTTCCTCGTAGTTCAGCATCGGGCAGAGGAAGATCGCGGTCCGCGTCCTGCCGCCGACTTCCCGATCGGGCATCTCGCGGTAGCTCCACTTGCCTCCCGTCTTCACGGAACAGCCCTTGGCGTAGGCGGCCTCGACGCGCTCCGCGTCGTCCTTGTCGAAGTCGCCACGTACGAAGTAGAAGGGAGGAAGGTCGGCTATCTGCACGAAGGCCTCGTTCGGCCGCTGCGCTTCCTTGGCCTCGCTCTGGAAAGAGAAATAGGGGCCCGTCACCACGAAATAGGCGACGATAAAAGCTGCCGCCATTGCCACGAGAAGGCCGTAACATACCCGCTCAACGATTCGTCCCATCTCGCCTCTCCTTATCTCGGAAATTGTTGATACGTGCTGCCGACAGCATAGGGAAGCAGACCTATAAGTCAAGATTCGCCGTTAGCGGCATCTTGCGGGAATCTTCTGTTCCGTGCTTAACTCCCACCAGGCCATTCTATTTTTCCCGTGGAGGATCCCGATGTCGAGTCACCGCCTGGCTGTATTCGTGACGGCCCTCTTGTTTATAGTGGTCTGGGGTTGGCCCTTCGTCATGGGGCGCTACCTTGATGTCCAGAGTGCGATGATCGGCAACCCTCACGCCCCGTTCCTTCCTGTGTTCCTCTGGGGAACCGCGACCGCCCTACTCACATTTGCCGTCATTCCCTTTCTCGTGGCCTCGGCAACAGTACTCTGGCTGGGGACACCTTCCGACTCCAACACAACGCGGCCTACATAGGCCGCGTTCACATTTCTTCACTATTCTCCAAGCTTTTTGAATAGGTCCCTCAACACGGTCCTGTCCTCTTCGATGAGCTTCGGTTCCGCCAAGGCCTCTTCTTCCCCAAACCACTTGCCGTACTCGCCTTCGTCTATTTTGATCTCGTTCTCGAAACCGTCCCCGACCTCAAGATAGAAAATGGATTTTACGCTTCTCGGGAACTCGTACTTTCCGAGGTACGAATATCCGCGGGGTATATAATTCATCTCCTCTCGGATTTCCCGAAGCAGCGCCTCTTGGGGGTCTTCATTATTCTCGGCTCCTCCGCCAAAGAATCCGAAGAAATCCGGCAGGCGCTTCGCGTCTTTTGACCGTTTCTGAAGGAACACCAATATTGTGCCTCCGTTCTTGCGATACGGGATAAGAATGGAGATTATTCGCTTTGTCTTGTCCATGTTTTTTGCTAATTATACACTTCGCGCGAACCCTTTTGTCGGCTTATCGAAGCTAGGCGCAAGTGAGAATGGCGAACTCGATCTGCCAAACCTTGCCGTTGCAATGAAATAAGGAGGCGGTTGTTGATCGTCGAAGCGCTATGCTATAGCATAGCACCATAGTATACTCTCGGGCAGAAGCAAGCAGGATATAAGGAAAGCGCCAGCGCCAGCATCAACATCAGAATGTTATGAATAAGGAAGCGAGAAAGTTAGGAACCATGCCGCCGGTTGGCAATTATTCTTCCCGCGCGGAGTGGGAAGCCGCTTGTTGGCGAAATCTGCGAGAATCGAAAGAGTTGCTCGAGGTGCTCGTAACCGCCCACGAGCGTCGCATCTTCGTGCTGCGCGCTGCGGCTCTGGATCGCTTGATTTCCGGCAAGAGTTACCGGCAGATCGGCAAAGAATTGTGGCTTTCCCCGCAGACCATAAGCGGCATCAAGAAAGCCATATGCGAGAACGGCTACCGAAGCTATCTCGAGAGGAGTAAAAAAGAACGGAAAAAGAGAAGCTATGGTCTTACGCCGAAGTCCTTCGCGACGAGACCTCGCGGCAGGACCATCCGCACGAAGTATGGAACGATGCGCGTCCCCGACTTTCTTACTACCTGACGGTGCTATGCTATAGCATAGCACCCCGGTGTTGGGCAGGCGAACGTAAGGACGTGCGGAAGAATGTGAGGTAGGTTGTCTCCCGTCATCCCGGACGGCAGCGGTAGTGAGTACTTTTCACTGCCGCTGTTTTTTGTGCGGCGAGAGGAAACGCCAACGCTTGCCGGAGGGAATAAAAACTTTTGGTGGGCAGGGTGGGACTCGAACCCACAACCCTTTTGGGGACAGCGTTCTAA
>CAZUVI010000088.1:0-268 GCA_964623795.1 uncultured Candidatus Saccharibacteria bacterium
CGCCGAACATTCCGGCATCGTTCAACGTGCTGGTGAACGAGCTGAAGGCGCTCGGTTTTAATGTCGAGCTCTTGAAGGACGGCGCTCCGTCGGTTGACGGAGCGAGCGTAGCCGATCCGCTCCAGGAGCCGGAGAAATAACGCTTCTCATGGAAAATCCCGTCATAGAAAATTTTTCCCGCATCCGCCTCAAGATCGCCTCACCCGAGGACATTTTGCGCTGGTCCTACGGCGAGGTGACGAAGCCCGAGACGATCAACTATCGCACC
>CAZUVI010000088.1:278-2082 GCA_964623795.1 uncultured Candidatus Saccharibacteria bacterium
AAGGACGTTCTTTTCTCCGAGCGCATTTTCGGTCCCACCAAGGACTGGGAATGTTATTGCGGCAAGTACCGCCGCATCCGCTACAAGGGCGTGGTCTGCGACAAGTGCGGCGTTGAGGTGACGCGCGCCATCGTTCGCCGCGAGCGCATGGGCCACATCAATCTTGCCGCGCCGGTCTGCCACATCTGGTTCCTGCGCAGCGTCCCTTCGAAGATAGGCCTCGTGCTCGACGTGCCGGTGCAGCGCCTGGAGCGCGTGATCTACTACGCGGCCTACATCGTGACCAAGGTGCACGAGGAGAACCGGAAGCGCGTGCTGGACGAGCTTGAGCGCGAACTTTCCGCGCGGAAGAAGACGGCCAAGAAAGAGAAAAAAGAGAGCGTCGCGGAGCTTCGCACGGCGGCCTCGAAGACGCGCGCGGAACTTGAATCGCTCCAGAAAGGCAAGGTGCTTATTGAGTCGGAGTATCATGCGCTCTCCCGCAAATTTGCGGACGTGTTCGAGGCGGGAAGCGGCGCCTCGGCGGTTCGCCAGATCCTGGAACAGGTTGACCTTGAAAAGGAGGTGAAGAAGGTCGAGGCCCAGATCGGCAAGGGCGCACTCACGCGTTCACGGTCGCAAGCGAAAGCCAAAGCGGAAGCGCGCACGCAGGATACGACCGCCGAACGCCGCCTGCTTCGCCGTCTGAAACTTTTGCGTCGCATGGCGAAGGCCGGCATCCGCCCCGAATGGATGATCATGACCGCGCTGCCGATCCTTCCGCCGGATCTCCGGCCGATGGTGCCTCTGGACGGGGGCCGCTACGCGACCTCGGATCTGAACGACCTCTATCGCCGCGTCATAAATCGCAACAATCGTTTAAAAAAACTTCTCGAGCTCAAGGCGCCCGAGGTCATCGTGGTGAACGAAAAGCGCATGCTCCAGGAGGCGGTGGACGCGCTTATCGACAACTCGGCGCGCTTCGGCACGCAGCAGCTCTCCTCCCAGCGCCGCCCGCTCCGCTCGCTCGCGGACATGCTGAAGGGCAAGCAGGGCCGCTTCCGCCAGAACCTTCTGGGCAAGCGCGTGGACTACTCCGGCCGCTCGGTCATCGTCATCGGTCCGAAATTGAACATCGACGAGTGCGGCCTTCCCAAGCGCATGGCGCTCGAGCTCTTCAAGCCGTTCGTCATCTCCACGATGATCGAACGCGAGTTGGCACACAATATCAAAAGCGCGAACCGCCTGATCGAGCAGGCGCCGCCCGAGGTGTGGGCGATCCTCGAGGAGGTGATAGCCGACCGCAAAGTGCTTCTGAACCGCGCTCCGACCCTGCACCGTCTCTCGGTCCAGGCGTTCAAACCGCTTTTGATCGAGGACCTCGCGATCCAGATCCCGGCTCTGGTCTGCGCCGCGTTCAACGCGGACTTCGACGGCGACCAGATGGCCGTGCACTTGCCGCTCTCGCACCAGGCGCAGCGCGAGGCGACGAACATCATGCTCGCGTCGCGGAACCTCCTGAAGCCCGCGACCGGCGAACCGGTGGCGGTCCCCTCGAAGGACATCGTCATGGGATGCCACTATCTCACCAAGCTCGATCCGGAGGCGAAGGGCGCCGGCCGCCGCTTCCTCGACTTCGACGATGCGCTCTCTGCCTATGATTACGATAACATTGCGGTGAACGCTCCCCTTGTCATCGGTTCCGGCGGAACAAAACTGGAAACCTCGTGCGGGCGGATCCTGTTCAACAAGATCCTGCCCGCGGATTTCGGTTTCGTGAACCAGACCCTCGAGAAGAGGTCGCTCTCCAAGATCACCGCCGACG
>CAZUVI010000088.1:2092-2460 GCA_964623795.1 uncultured Candidatus Saccharibacteria bacterium
GGTTTCGAGGTGGGGCAGGACGTGCTGAACAAGATCCAGGAGATCGGCTTCGAATACGCCACGCGCTCCGGCATCACCTGGGCGATGGACGACCTTGCCATTCCGGCCGAGAAAAAGGAGATCATGGGCGCCGCCGAGGCGGCCACGGCGGAGATCCGAACGGAGTACGAACAAGGCCTCCTCACCGAGAGCGAGCGGCGCGCCCGCATCATCTCGATCTGGGACAAAGCCAAGGCCGACATCGCCAAGGTGGTGCAGAGCGCGCTCCAGCCCCAGAACTCCATCTATCTCATCATCGATTCCGGCGCGCGCGGCACATGGTCCCAGCCTATCCAGATGATGGGCATGAAGGGCTTGGTGCAGAATCC
>CAZUVI010000089.1:0-2453 GCA_964623795.1 uncultured Candidatus Saccharibacteria bacterium
GAGGAGGGCGCGTACCAGAAGACCGTCATTCTGCCGAACCTTGTGCGGCTTTTGGACATCAAACGGAACGAGATGATCGTGGACCTCGGCTGCGGCCAAGGGTTCTTTGCCCGTGAGTTGTACAAGAAAGGAGCCCGCGCCGCAGGTGTCGACGTTTCGAAAGAGCTCATCGGTCTTGCGCGTCAGCACTCGCCCAAAGAGATCCAGTTTTATGCCGCTCCGGCGCACAAGCTTGATTTTCTTAAGGATGGAAGCGTGGACGCGGTCGCGATGGTGCTTGCGGTCCAGAACATCGAGAACCCGGGAGAAGTTTTCGCGGAGTGCCGCCGCGTGCTCACGCGCGGAGGCCGGCTGTTGCTTGTGACGACGCATCCGGCGTTCCGCGTGCCGCACGGAAGCGAGTGGGGCTGGGACGCGGCGAAGAAGATCCAGTACCGCCGCGTCGACCAGTACCTTTCCGAATCGAAGGTGAAGATCCAAATGCGGCCGGGCGAAAATCCCAAGGAGCACACCATCACGTTCCATCGCCCGCTTCAGTTCTACTTCAAGGCGTTGGGCAAGAACGGTTTCCGCGTGCGGCGGCTCGAGGAGTGGATATCGGATCGCACAAGCCAGCCGGGGCCGCGCGCCAAAGCGGAGACACTGGCCCGGCACGAGATTCCGCTCTTTATGGCCTTGGAAGCAACCACATGAAAAAGCAGATACTTTTTCTCGTTTTGGGGACTATGCTCGGCCTACCGCTTTTCGCTCTCGTGCGGCCGCGTTCCGCGGACGGACCGGTTCTCGCGCCTGAACCGCAGCTTCAGACCGCGGGAAAGCAGGATCTTCTCGTCGTTGAATCGCCGGCGATCAACGAGCGGATAATGAGCCCTGTCCTGGTGCGAGGCCGGGCGCGCGGCTTTTGGTTCTTCGAGGCCTCGTTTCCGGTCAAGATCTTGGACAAGAACGGGGAAGTGCTCGGAAGCGGCATTGCCGAGGCGCAAAGCGAATGGATGACGGAAAATTTCGTTCCGTTCAGGGCGGTCATTTCATTCCAACCCACGGAGAGCGAAACGGGCACGCTTGTTCTCGAGAAGGACAACCCCTCCGGCTTGCCGGAACACGCGGACGAGTTGCGCATGCCGATACGGTTTTTTCGCTAAATGAGGCGGATATTCGTGCGGGCAAAACCCGGCGCCAAGAGGCCGGAAATCGAGAAGATAGACGAAGCGCACTACGCAGTCGCGGTGCGGGAACCCGCCCGCGAGGGAAAGGCGAACCGCGCGATCGAGGCGGCGCTTGCCGAACACTTCGGCGTGCCGTCCTCGAGGGTGGAAATCGTCTCCGGCCACCACGGCCGCGTCAAAGTCGTTGAGATCGTCGGCTAAAAGATGATGACGCTCGCCACGAGAAAGTAGACGAGCAAACTGATGAGGTCTTGGATGATCGTTGCGACCGGACCGGCACCCAAGGCAGGGTCCTCGTGCCTCTTATAGAGAATATTCGGGATGAGCACCGCCAGAACGGGTGCCAGCGTAAGGTTGATAAACATGGTGAGTCCCACCGTAAGGCCGATCGCCGGAGAGCGAAGCCAATACGCCGCAAAGACGCCCAAGATGATCCCCGAGACAATGCCCAGGCCCAGGCCGATGACGCTCTCCTTCGCGATGTATTTCAGGAAATATACTTTCTTTTCGGAGAGTTCCCGCACGAAAATAGTTTCCGTCTGCGTTCCGACGGCATCGCTCAAGTAGACGATGACGGGGATGAAAAAGACGAGCCGGATGTCGGCGGAAAGGAACGCCTCAAATCCGGAAACGATCAGGGTGGTGAAGAGTCCTCCCAGAAGCCCGACAAGAAGCCAGGGAATGCGATGCTCGATCAGGTGATCCACCCGCTCCGTAATGACGTCCTCCTCCGTGTATCCTTGCTGCCGTTTCGCGTCCATGTACTTGAATATACTATTCTTTCCTTCCATAAACCAAAACCGCCTCTTCGGGGCGGTTTTGGTTAGCGGATGACGATGATGAGGGCCGTCTGTCTGCCGAATTGCCTTGCTTCAGCTTTGGTCGGCATCCAAATGTCCAGTTTGTCCGAATTGCGCTCATGCATCCGGTCCTCGACCACGAAGAGGCGGTCGCCGTAGAGCTCGGGGATCTTGACGGCCGTTCCGAGCGGGAGGAAGTTCGCCGCCACCACGCCTTCGCGCACGTGGGTGCCGGAGGCGGTGATGAACGGCGTGTCGTCGGTCTCCTCGGGCGTGCTCGAGTAGGCCGTGATGGTCACATAGCGTTCGGCAACCGAGACGCGACCCGCGCGGGGGATCTCCGGCGTGCCGGTCGCCACGACCGAGGTGCCTCCCACGACCGCATAAGGGACGTCTTCAACACCCGCGAACGCCCCTTCCGAGTTAGCGCTCGGGATGGGCGGCAGGGCGAGAAAAAGCCCCAATAACGCGAGATATTTTGCCATAA
>CAZUVI010000090.1:0-2354 GCA_964623795.1 uncultured Candidatus Saccharibacteria bacterium
AATAATTCCTAACGCGCTATGAGCTATTCCATCTCGATACCAGGCACGACGACGCAGGCGTACCTTTACGGTACGTCAAGGAGGAGTAACGCCGTAGCGAGGGGGAATAGCCATAGCCCTTCGGGTTGCGCGCACGCGACACGATCGCCGCGTTGCTCCTCGTCGACGTACTCTCCGAGTACGACTTCCTCGTCGCGCCTTGCGCTCTTGTCGCGTGCTGGCAACGCGTTTGAGGATTATTATCGAGAGAGGGCCTAGTATGGATCTTAAGCGTTTGTGGGGTGACCTCAAAGTGTATGCCGCGTTGCCGGAGATGCGGCCGTTTTGGATATTCGCGCCGGTGGTCCTCACGATCGCGGTCATCAATATCGTCTATCTTTCCGGCTTTTGGGCTGCGGTCTCCGTCGGCCTTTTCGTGCTCCTCGGCGTTCTCATCTTTTTCACCAACCTGCGGCTTGCGCGCTCGAACCTCCAGATCAAGGTGGAGCGGAACCAGATGCAGAGCATCATCAAGACCCTCGAGAACGGCATCATCGCCTATGACCCCGAGTTCCGCGTGCTTGTCTTCAACCCGGCGGCGGAGTCCATATTCGGCGTGCAGGCGGCGGAGGTTGCCGGCAAGGCCTTCACGCCCGACAAGGCGCAGGAACCCCGCTACCGCGTGCTCGCGCAGACCATTTTCCCCTCGCTTGCGCCGCTCGCGCTCACGCGCTCGCGGGCGGGAGAGTATCCGCAGGTCGTGGACCTTTCATTCGACGAGCCGCAGTTGGACCTTCGCGTAACAACGACGAAGATCATCGACCAGGCGGGGAAGCTCTTGGGCTTCATGAAAATAATCCAGGACCGGAGCCGCGAACTCGGGCTCCTGCGCTCGAAGAGCGAGTTCATCACCGTGGCGGCGCATCAGCTTCGCACGCCCTTGGTCGCGGTGGATTGGGCGTTCGAGAACTCGCTCAAAGACCCCGCGCTTCCGCAGGGCGCGAAGGAAGCCATCGAGCTTGGCAAAAAGGCCAGCACAAAACTGCTCCGCACCGTGAACGACCTCCTCGACGTCTCGAAGATCGAGGAGGGGAGGTTCGGCTACCAGTTCGAGAACATCGAGTTCATCGGGTACGTAGAGAAGATATTGGGCGAGGTGTCGCTTATCGCCAAGGAGTACGGCGTGAACGTCTACTACGACCGGCCGCAGGAACCCTCGATCGCCATGTACGTCGACCCCGCGAAACTCTCGATTGTTTTTTCAAATCTTTTGGACAACGCCATCAAATACAACATGAAGGGAGGGAGCGTTACGCTCAAGGTGGAGCGCATGAAGGACAAGCCGTATCTCACGGTCAGCGTGAAGGACACCGGCGTGGGCGTGCCGCCGGAGCAGGTGCCGAACCTTTTCAAAAAGTTCTTTCGCGCGGAGAACATCATGAAACTGGAGACGGAAGGCACGGGTCTGGGGCTCTATATCGCAAAAAATATCGTGATGCGCCACGGCGGCCAGATATGGGCGGAGTCCGTCCTGAATCGCGGAACCACCGTTTCGTTCTCGTTGCCGACGGATCCCAAACTTATTCCTCCCAAAGAGATCATCTACGAAGAGTTGTGATCATTGTTCTCTACGGTACCGACGCCTATCGCCGCGTCGGGCGGGCCGGCTGGTGGATGGAGGAGTACAGGAAGAAACACGGCCTCTCGCCGGCGCTCCGTCTCGACATGGCGGACGAGGCAGCGCTCCCCGCGCTTCGCGAGTTCTTCGCCGGCGTTTCCCTGTTCGATCCCTTCAAGCTGGCGGTGCTTCGGAACACGTTCGGGTCACCTGATGCGCCCGCGCTCGCTAAGTTCCTGAAGGACCAGGCGGAGCAGAGCGAGAACGTCATCATCGTCTCCGAGGAGAAAAAACCGTCCGCGGCGTTCGCGTTCCTCCTAAAAGCGCAACGGTGCGAGGTATTCGATGCGCCGACCGGGCCGGAGCTCCAGGCGTTCGTGAAGCAGGAAGCAGCGCGGCGCGGCATCGGGCTCGAGCCGGCAGCTCTCTGCGCGATCGTGCACGCCTCGGGCGGGAACACCTGGTGGATCGCCACCGAACTCGACCGCGCGGCGCTTCTTGGCGTACCAACCATCGTGCTCCGGGATCTCCCCGAACTCGACCTTGAGGCGGCGGACGTCGAAGGACTTCTGTATGAACTTAGCTCGTTCTCGCGGAGCGCCCGTCTTGCGGCCTTGGAAAAGTTCTTTCGGCGCCGACATGATCCCGCAATGGTCTTCAACCGTCTGGCGTATCGCGATGCGAAAAAACTGCCGGTCTTCGCCGACTACGACGTGCTGGTGAAGAGCGGCAAACTGGATTACGAGGAGGCCTTGCT
>CAZUVI010000091.1:0-2290 GCA_964623795.1 uncultured Candidatus Saccharibacteria bacterium
ACAAAAAAGCTTCTCGAAATTATAAAACCCAAGATTGCGGCAATTGGTGTGGGGGTATAGCATTCTTCCGGTCACTTGGGAATGTCGCCGATGTTCTCGACCAGATATTTCTCCATCTTTTCCACGTTCGCCTTTGCCTTCTTGACGAGAAACTCGATCTCGGAGACCTCCCGGCCCGTGATCGTGCGGTCGGCATAGCTCTCCAACATCTTGTCGAGGTCCTTTTTGACGAGGTTCGCGACCGTCACGACGTCCCGTTGCGCGATGACCACGCGATGGCCGACCTGAACTTTCCAAAAGCGGTAGGAAACCCAGCCGGCCGCGAAACCGCCGAGCAGGATCGCGATAAGCCCGACGAAGAACCAGGTTTGCGTGATGTCGATCCCGAAGAGCGTAAGGAGCGGCCGCTCGTGCACCGTAAAAATTTCCGACTGCGCAGGCAAACTTATCGCTCCGCGCGCGTCGCTCGCGACCGCCTCCACGTAGTAGCGCTGCTTCCTGAGCGGCACATCGATCACCGCAGACCACGTGCCGATGGAATCGGCGGCTACGGACGTGTCGTAGATGCCGCGGCCCTCGCGATCCTTCACGGTCAAAAGAACGGTGACACCCGGGAGGGACGTTCCCACAACGGTAAGGCCTCCCTCTCCGACGAACACGTCATCAGGCAGCGAAGCGATGACCGGCGTTTCGATCGGAAGGATCTCAAGGTCCAGAGTGCTTTCTGCGCTGTTCCCGGCCGCATCAACCGCCTTCACGAGCACCGCCTTCCTCCCGGGGGTCTGCAGCGGCAGCGTCACCACCGTATCCTTCGTGATGACCGGGTCCGCGCCGCCCACGCGAACCTCAAAGTGTTCAACGCCGGAGAGCGCGTCCGCGGCGCGGAATGAGATACGCGGACTCGGCGTGTCGGTGGGCGTGCCTTCGATCACGGAAACCTCAAGGCCGGCAGGCGGGGCCGTGTCAACGGCGATGCGGTAATGCGCGACCGGACCCCATCCGACGTTGTTCCTGAAACGGACGTGCGCGTAGTAGGCGCCGTCATCGAGCGCGGGAAACTGCGCCCGTTCGAAAAGGCCTTCCGACTTCGTGGACGTGAATTCCGGCGTCTTGTTCACAACGGCGAGCACGTCGCTCACGTCCGCCGGCAAGACCCAGCTCACAAAAAATGGAGCGCTGATGTTGTACCAGGCCTCGCTCTTCGGGTAGAGCGTCACGGTGATCCCCGGCATAACGGGCAACTTTGCCGAAGGCACGGGCGGCCGCGTGATCTGCGTCGGCGGCGTGACCACTGCTGCGCCGGGCCTCTGCGTGGCAGACGAAACAATTTTCACGCCCTGGAGCGTCGAGAGGATATTCGTCCCGCTGCCGTCCGATGCGGTCACCGCGCCGTCCAAAAATACGAGATCGGCCGTACCCGAACCCTTCACGCGGAAGACGATCCGCGCTATCTCAACGGACTTTCCCGCAAAACCGGACGTACTGCCGCCGATGAACGAGATCGTGCCTGCGGTATTCGAAAATGTCGGCTCCTCAAGCCAAAAGTTGAACGCGGAACTGTCCCGATTGATGCCCGTGACCTCGAGAATGCTCACGGGGAACTGTACGGTCGCCTGCGCGGCGTTGAACCCTTGGTCGGGACTGTCCACCCGCACGGTAACCGTGACGCTGTCACCGATCGTCGCAGCTTGCTGTGCGGCCGAAAGATAGAGCGTGGCGGCCTCCGCGCGAGAGCCCATAAGGAACAGCGCGAGAAACAGGACGCCGCCGCCGATGATATTCTTTGTGATGCCCATTATCGCCGTATTGTTCGTACAAAGACGCTGAAATCCGAGATGTCCACCTTGCCGTCGCCGTTCAGGTCAAGGGTGGCGCGCAGGTCAGGATCTTTCGTGCGCCAGCGCGACAGGAAGATGCTCCAGTCGCTTATGCTGATTATACCATCGGCGTTCAGATCGGCCCTGGGGACAGGAAGCTGTGAGACGATGAAGGTCTTTTGAGCGGAAAAGTCGCTCGCCACTCCTTGCGCGTCTATCTGCCGCGCGCGAACGCGATGCGGACCGAACGCAAGCTCCGCGGTGTTCATGAGAACTTTATAGCGGCCGTCAGCGCCAACCGCTTCTTTTTTCGCAAGCGCCATTCCATCGACCTCGAGCTCAAGCGAACTGTCCGGCGTCGCATAACCGATAAAACCGACGAAATCTCCCTTCGTCGCCGCCGCCGGTCCGGCGAAACCGACCGTCGGGGCGGCAAAAATCGTCTTGGACTCCGTCCCCGCCTTCAGAATACC
>CAZUVI010000092.1:0-2154 GCA_964623795.1 uncultured Candidatus Saccharibacteria bacterium
CGCGCTGAACCTCAAGAAGGTCCGTTTTCTCATGCACACGAACGAGCCACAGGTCCTTTCGCTCAAAGTGAAGGGCGAGAAGAATGTGACCGCTGCCGATGTCAAAGGGAACTCCCAGGTGGAGCTCGTGAATCCCGATGCGCACATCGCGACCTTGACCGCGAAGGGGGCCGAGCTCGACATGGAGCTCACCGTGGAGCGCGGCCTCGGGTATCTGCCCGTCGACGCGCGCAAGATGGAGAAGCTGCCGATCGGCACCATTGCGATCGACGCGATGTTCTCGCCCGTCATTCGCGTGACCTATTCCGTGGACAATATGCGCGTAGGCGAGCGCACCGACTACAATCGGCTTCGCATCACGATCGCTACCGACGGCACCATCACGCCGTCCGCGGCTCTCCATAAGTCCGCGAACATCCTTAGGGACCACTTCGAGAAAACCTCCGCCGTCGAAGTGCGGCAGGCGGCCGCCCAACCCGCGCCGGCTTCGGCAAAGCCAAAACGGAAGCGCGCGGCCAAGAAAAAGGAAGAGGAATAAGGCATGCGGCACGGCAAGAAGGGGCGAAAATTCGGCAGAAAGACCGGGAAGCGGCGCGCGTTCCGAAAGGGACTCGCGCATAACCTGATCCTCAAAGGGAAGATCGAAACGACCGAGGCCCGGGCGAAGGAGATCCGGCCCGTCGTTGAAAAGCTGGTCACGCTCGCCAAAAAGCAGACGCTCTCGAGCTTGCGGCTTCTTTTGGCCCGGCTTCCCAGGGCATCCGCCGAAAAGCTCTACTTCGAGACCGCTAAGCGCTACGCCGACCGGAACGGCGGCTATCTGCGCATCGTAAAGCAGATGAAGCGCCGGAAACGCGACGGCAGCCGAGTCGCCGTCATTGAATTCATTTAGAACCCCGCCCACTATGGAAGAACACGTTATTGACGCCAAAGGTCAGCGCCTGGGAAGGCTGGCGACGAAGATCGCCCGCCTCTTGCAGGGCAAGCACCGTACGGACTACAATCCGCGCGTTGACCGCACCGTCAAGGTCAGAGTGGTGAACGTCCGCGCGCTCGAGATCACCGGCAGGAAGGCGGAGCAGAAGGTCTATTTTCATCACACCGGCTACATGGGGCATCTCAAAGAACTTACCTACCGCCAGAAGCAGGAAAAGAACCCCGCGTTCGCCCTGCGCCACGCGGTGCGAGGCATGCTTCCCAAAAATTGGCTGCGCGACAAACGGCTCAAGCGGCTCGTCATAGGGAACTAACAATGGCAATCGCAAAGGACAAAAAAGAAGCTGTTCCGAAAGCGATAGCGCGCACGCAAGCAACAGCGCGCACGCAGGAACGCTACATCGAAGCGGTCGGGCGCCGGAAGACGGCGGTTGCGCGTGTGCGCCTCCGAAAAAAAGTCACCGCCGCAGGCGGGACCCCGCACGGTGCGGTGGCGGGCGCGATAACGGTGAACGGCAAGAACTACGACGAATACTTCAAGACCCTCCGGCAGCGCAAGGCCGCGCTTGCGTCCCTTCTTGAAGTGGGAATGACAAACGACGTGGCGATCGAGGGAAGGATCAGGGGAGGCGGCCTCGAGGCCCAGGCGGAAGCGTTCCGGCACGGCATCGCGCGCGCGCTCACGCGCATGGACGGAGGGCTGAAACCGAAGCTTCGCCGCGCCGGTTTCATGACGCGGGATCCGCGCATGGTGGAGCGCAAGAAGTACGGCCTCAAAAAGGCGCGGCGCGCGCCGCAGTGGTCCAAGCGGTAATGGGCGACCGGCTCTTGGCCTGGCTTGCCGTCGGACTTGTCGCGATCGCGGCCTTTCACTTCTTCGCTCTGTGGAGCTTCCTCTACTGGAAGTTTCTCTGGCTTGATACCGTCATGCACTTTGCGGGCGGCGCCTGGGCAGGCGGGTTCTTCTTCTGGGCCCGGCGGCGTTTCCCCGCGTATTTTGCAGAACCCGCAAGAACGGCAGGAACCGTTCTTCAGGCGCTCGCCATGGTGGCACTCGTCGGCGTCGTGTGGGAGTTCTATGAGTTCGGCATGGACCTGGTCTTCCAGAGGGGCGTAAGCACCTATGAGCTTCTGGGCCAGCAAGGCGTTCGCGATACCATGGGCGATCTGTTCTTCGATCTTCTCGGAGGTCTCGCGGCCGCGGTGGTCTTGGTTCGC
>CAZUVI010000093.1:0-1117 GCA_964623795.1 uncultured Candidatus Saccharibacteria bacterium
CACCTACGCGCTCCAGACCAACTCCACCAACCCCGCCTCTTGGGTCAGATACCGCTTCGCCGAAGCGAACTCGAACGGCCCGTTCTATTTCCGCTTTTATCTCCGCGCAGCGGACTACCCCGACGCGACCCAGAACATAATCGAGCTTGAAGCAACGGGCGGAACCAGCCGCGCCGGCATCCGCATGACGACTTCGGGGACGCTGCAGCTCATGGACTTGGACGGCACGGTAACGCAAATAGGGTCCGATTCGTCCGTTTTGAATTTGAACACCTGGTACCGCGTGGAAATGCTCTACGACGCGAGCGCCGGTCTTTCGGCCGTTACTCTTACCGGGCGCCTTGACGGTGCGGAGTTTGCCACATCGGGCACGGTGGTTAATGGAAGCAGCATAGGCCGCGTTTCCTTCGGCGGCGTTACGGGTTCGGCCGGGACGTATGATTATTTTTGGGACGACCTCGCCATTAATACGGCGACATGGGCGGGGGCGGGAAGCATTATTCATCTCAAGCCCAACGCGGCAGGCGACAACTCCGGCTGGACGCTCGGCGCGGGCACTGGCGCGAACTTCGAGCAGGTGGACGAAGTGACGCCCGATGACGCGACGACCTATCTTGCCGAAACAAGCGCGAGCGGAACGGTCACGGACGACTACAACAGCGAGAACGCTACGGCGCTCATCGGCTCAGGCTCTTCGGTCTCGGTCGTCCAGGTCGGCTTACGCGGCGGCGGCACGGGAACGACAGCGCGGACTTACGTTGCCCGCATCAAGGCCACTTCGGGAGGCACGGTAGAGGAAAGTTCTTCCATCGACTGGTCGTTTAGCGGTTTTAGGACGAACGGAGAGTATTCGGTAACTACGGTTCATAATTATCAATTCACCTTATACGACCTCCCCGGCGCCTCGACCTCCGACTGGACGGCGGCAGCTCTCGACGCCGCCCAGATCGGCGTGCGGCATGATGCCGCAAACACCAACGAGGTTCGCGTTTCCGCCATGTGGCTGTTGGCGGAGTGGAACCCCCATCCCGTCATCTCCGATCTCTCGCCTTCTTCTACTGAGGTGGGCGGTCCAGCCCTCGTACTTACCGTGAATGGAACGAATTTTGTTCCAGGT
>CAZUVI010000093.1:1127-2151 GCA_964623795.1 uncultured Candidatus Saccharibacteria bacterium
AGCGACATCGCGGCAGCCGGCACGGTTTCGATCGATGTGGCCAGTCCGTCCCCGAGCTCGGACGCGGCAGCGGCCGTAAACTTTAAGGTAAACAGCTCTCCTTCGGCAACGGAGCAGTCGGTCGGAACAGATGAGGACATTCCGCTCGTCATTACGCTCGAGGGCAGCGACCCCGACCTTGATACGCTCTCCTTCGCTACCTCCACCTCGCCTGCGCACGGTACGCTGGGGGCCATTTCGGGCGATCAGGTGACCTACACGCCTGCCCTGAATTACTTTGGCGACGACTCCTTTGAGTTCACCGCCTCGGATGGCTCGCTTACGAGCCCCGCGGCGACGATCTCCATTACCATCCACCCGGTGGAGGACGCGCCGGTCATCAGCTCGGTCACCTTCACGCCTGTTTCGCCCGCGACCGACGACACGCTAACCGCGAACGTGAGCGCGAGCGATGCCGAAGGACAAAGCATCGCGTACGCCTACCAATGGAAGGAGAATGGCAATGACATCTCCGAGGCGACCGCCCAGGCGCTCGACCTTTCCGTCCAGGGGAACGGCGACAAGGGCGATGCCATCTCCGTGGTTGTTGTCGCAACTGACGCCAGCGGGACGCCGAGCGCCCCCTTCCTTTGGGGGCCGGTCACGATCGAGAACACCGCGCCGCTCGCGGATAATTTGAGTGTTTCGATCAACGAGGACAGCGGCACGACGACCGTTACCTTTGCCGCATCCGATGCAGACGGCGACACGCCGCTTGCCTTTGAGATCACTATCATTCCTGGTCTCGGGGTCTTGGGCGAGGTTTTTGAAAACCAAGTGACCTACACGCCGAACCCCGACGCGCACGGGCTGGATTCCTTCTCATACCGCGCTTCCGACGGCACGGCATACGGCGAGGACGCGGTGGTGAACATCACGCTTAACTCCGTCGATGACCCGGTCGTCCTCGCGGCGATCGGCAATAAGGAAGTCGATGAGCTCGCAGAGCTTGCGTTCACCGTGAGCGCTTCGGACATTGACGCGG
>CAZUVI010000094.1:0-825 GCA_964623795.1 uncultured Candidatus Saccharibacteria bacterium
TACCGATAGGGAAAAGTTTTCTCTGATAAAATTCCGCGTGACCTGGTTGTCGGTTGATCTTGAGAAGAGGAAGCTGGATCGACGGTCCGCCTCGGAAAACTTCGACGAGTTCATCCGCGCTCATCGCATTACGCACCGCGTGGTGCGCCAGGTCTCAGAGGTGCTGCGCGCGCACAAAGATTCCTACCGCGACTGGGCTCCGCCCTCCGAAGATGTGCTCATGAAGATGCTCGGGGCGCGCTTTACGATCTCGGGGCGTGCCGTTGCGGACGACTACCCTGATGCCGAATATTATCCTCTTCTGGCGCTCGCGCCTCTTCGGTAGGTGTTTCGACGGGTTAAGCCGCCTTACGCTTCTTAAGCGGTTTTGGAGAAGCGACTCGATCCTTCTCTTGAGGCCTCTTTTCTCTATTGCCAAGAATGTTGCCATCTTCTTCGACACGCAGGCGCTAATGCGAAGCCAGTTCTGGCCGGAGTCGAAGATCATCGCGCTGCAAATAGCGCGCATGCGCGCACTTCTTTCATCTGCGCAGCATATCCCGTTCTGGAAGGTCCGTTTTTCAGAGGCCGGGATAGACCCTCCTCGGCTTTTCGGAACGGCAGAGATCAGGAAGCTCCCGATCCTCACCAGGGCGGAGCTGCAGCGGCATGACCTCTCCGTTCTTATCCATCCGCAAGAACGGGTGCATATCGCGATTGCGGACCACACTTCGGGGTCGACGGGGCGTCCGCTCCGGTTTGTTCTTGATCGCCATTACGAACTCCGCTCATTTTCCATCTGTGAGCGCATGTTTCGCGTCGCTGGCGGGGGCGAGCGCGTCCCGG
>CAZUVI010000094.1:835-2113 GCA_964623795.1 uncultured Candidatus Saccharibacteria bacterium
CGGTGATAACCGTGCGTGCGAGGGCGCGGATAGGATTTGCAGCAAAAAGGGGATACTGGTTTTACTCGTGGAACTATAACAGTTTGCGTCACAGGATCCACGACCTCATTTCTTTGGCCGCTCCGCTTCGCAGTCGCTTCGTGCTGTACGGTTTCGGCTCCTCGCTTGTCGAGCTCGCGCGACTGCGCGCCGAAACCGGGGCGGACCTCTCACCGCGCGCCGTTATTTCCGCCGGCGAAAGTCTTTCAAGCGAGCAGAGGAACTATCTGAAGCGGCATCTGTCTGCGGATGTTTTTTCCTGTTACTCGACCCGTGAACTCGGCTGGCTTGCCTATGAATGCGACGCTCACAATCTGCACACCAACCCGGAGTGGGCCTATTTCGAGGTGGTGGATGAAGGGGGCGTGCCGCTTCCCCCGGGAAAGGAGGGGAGGATTATCATCACTACATTCGACAACCTTATTATGCCGTTTATCCGCTACGACACGGGAGACAGAGGGACGCTCTCCGCTTTTGTCGAGTGCTCATGCGGCCGAACCTCGCCGCTTCTCCGGGTGAACGGAAGGCAGGTGGAGTTTATCCACCTGCCCGATGGAAGGAAGGTGCCGTTCCTCGATGTATTCGCGATTTTCGATCGCTTCTACGGCTCCATCGAACGGTTTCAGGTGATACAAAAGAGCATTCACGAGATCAGGGTGAAGATCGTGCCGGCATCACCGCTTTTTGATCGGTACAAGGAGGGCCTTCGCTCCGATCTGCAGAGGATTCTTCATCCCCGCGTCACGATTTCTGTCGAGTCGGTGTCCGAGATCGCCGCGGGACCGAACGGCAAAGCCGTCTATTTCAAGCCGCTTTCCGAACATGATCAGGCGGATCACTAACATTCTGCAGTTTCATCGGTGGCGCGCCGTGCACGGCTTATCGAACGGCGCCATCGAAGGATGGCAGCGGAAGCGGCTTTGCGACCTTGTGTGGCATGCGTACTGCAACGTGCCGCTGTATCGTTTTTTGTGGCGAGAATTCGGATCAGAACCGTCTGTCCTTTTTGCCGCCTTCTCTGCGCTTCCTGTGATCACAAAGAAGGACTTTATGGTGCGACCAGCCGAGGAGTATCTCGATGCGAGCAGGCCGATTGTGTGGCGGTGGCGGCGAACGTCGGGAACGACCGGGGAACCGTTCCGATTTCTTTCCGCGGTCTTCCCTCTCCCAGAGCAGTACAGCGATTTTTCCCTTTACCGATTTCTGACATGGAGAGGGATCCCGTTTCGGCGAATTCGC
>CAZUVI010000095.1:0-2098 GCA_964623795.1 uncultured Candidatus Saccharibacteria bacterium
GAGCCGACTTTTTTGATCTAATCAAAGCGCGGCAGTCGCGGCGGGATTTTACGAGAGCGCCGATCACTAAATACGAGCTTTCGGTGTTGCTGAAATACTCGTGCGGCACGACTGGTAAACTGGCCAGTGACCGGTTTCGGCGGGCGCAGGCCTCCGGCGGAGGGCGTTATCCCGTTGAGGTATATCCGATCGTATTCCGCTCCGGCGATCCGTCGGCGGGCGGACTCAAGGCGGGGCTCTACCACTACAACGTGAAGGAGCATGCGCTGGATGTCTTGTGGGACCGCGAGTTCAGCAACGAAGATATCGGCCAGCTCTTTACCTATCCCTGGGTGAGGGATGCCGCGGTCGGCATCGTGATGACCGCGGTCTTCTGGCGGAATCAGAACAAGTACGGCGAGCGGGGATACCGCTATATTCTTCAGGAGGCGGGGCATATCGGCCAGAACGCATACCTGGTTTCGGAAGCTCTCGGTTTGAAATGTTGCGTCTTGGGTGGCACGAGGGACGAAAATTTGGAAAAAGCGATCGATATCGACGGCACGACGGAATCAGTGGTTTATGCGCTTGCACTCGGAAAATAAGAGGACGCGCGCCCTCTTCATGGTTGCGGCAGCGCTCATTGCCGCGGGCATCGGCGTCACTGTTCTTCGCGACGCAGTGGCAGATCTTGCGTGGCGTCTCGCCTTGCCGCGCGTTGCGGCGGTTCTGGTCACTAACGACGCGGCGCTCGCGTTCGAGATCGGCAACTATTTCTTTAACGGCGGTGCATACGACCTGGACGCCGCAGAGCGCGCGTACCGGAAGGCGAGGGATATTGATGCCGAGCTCCTGGGGCCGCGCTATCAGCTTGCTCGCGTCGCATTTTTAAGGGTCAATTTTTATGACGCGCTTCGGCTCGCTAAGGAAGAGCTTGCGCTGCATCCGGAATTCAAGCGTACGCATTATCTGCTCGGCCTGATCTACGGCTACTCCGGAAGCTATGAGCTTGCGTCGCGGGAATTTCTTGCATTTTTGGAATGGGACCCGAAGAGCTGGGCGGCACACAATGATCTGGCGTGGGTCTACTTCGCAAGCGGTGATTTTGTACGCGCCGATGAGGCGGCACGGAGCGGGTTGGAATATTATCCTGCGAATCCGTGGCTCCTCTTGAGCCGCGGGACGGCGCTTCTGAACTTGGGGAAGGAAAAGGAGGCGGAGGAGGTCCTGCTCGCGGCGCAAGCGGCAGCGCGAACGCTTACTGCCGACGATTGGGGAAGGGCGTATCCCGGGAACGACCCCGCGCTCTACTCCAGGGGTCTTCTTGAGATGCGGAACGTGATCGAGCGCAACCTGGCACTGGCGCGCGGGGAATAAAATTGCCCTTTTGGTGTGGATAACCGTGCCGCTTCCGACCTTGCTTTGAAAGCGCTATAGTGATGACAGATAAACGTATGACGAATGGGTTGCGAACTATTCATTACGCGGTAAGCGTGGCGGTGATCGCCGCAGCGCTTGTTTTTGGCGGCAATCTTTCCGCCCCGGCCACTTTTAGCTCCGAGATCGGCTTTTCTTCGTTTTCTTCCCGCGGCGCGGCGGGTGGCGCGGTGGTTCCCGCATCCTGCGAATCCGGTTTTGAACATTTCCCCGGCGAGTGTGCTCCGCCCCCTCCACCACCTCCGCCTCCTCCGCCACCGGCTCCTACTGCCGATCTTAAAGTAAATGGTTCTGACGGGCCGCTCTCATTCGAGGCGCTTGCCGGTTACACCGCGTCGTGGACTTCTACCAATGCCGACTCGTGCTCCGCTTTAGGCGCCTGGAGTGGCGCGAGACCAGTTGCTGGTTCCGAAGGTTTTTTGGATGTTCCTCGCGGCACGTATGACTACACGCTCACCTGCACCGGCCCGGGCGGCCAAGTATCCGACTCCGTTCAGGTGAACGTGATCCAGGTGCCGCAGTGCACGTTCGCGCCGAATCCCGGCTCCATCATCCTTCCCGAGACCGCCACGCTCTCCTGGTCCTGCCAGTTCGCCGACTCCTGCTCGATCGACCAAGGGATCGGAGCGGTGAACCCCGTCTCGGGCAACCGCGAGGTACAGCCGCAGGAAACGACGCTCTA
>CAZUVI010000096.1:0-2026 GCA_964623795.1 uncultured Candidatus Saccharibacteria bacterium
CCTTATTCTTAAGCAACTGCTTGGCGGATCGGGCTCCTAGGCTCACGCCGAGGAAAAGGTCGAGGCCCTTTGCCCGAAGATAACTCTTCGGAATCCCTAATTCTCCGCTTCTTACATGAAAAAATTTGGAAAAATCGCCTTGCCGCTTGCGGCGGCAGTCGCCATCGTGGCCATGCCTCTTTTGAGCATCGCCGCCGTGGAAGACATTCCGGAAGGTCCGCGTAGCATTGAGGAGATCATCAACATCCTAGAGCGGCTCCTGAACTGGATGTTCACGCTCCTTATGATTGTCGCGGTGATGTTCATCCTTTACGCGGCGTTCATCTACCTTACCGCCGGCGGCGACCCCGAGAAGGTAAAGACCGCCTCGAACCAGCTTATCTACGCCGCAGTCGCGATTGCCGTTGCGCTCGTCGCGCAAGGCATCCGCTTCATCGTGGAACAGCTCGTCCAGGGCTAGTCCGCGCGCTCTCGGTCCCTGAAAAGCGAACGCCGAGGAGCGAGGATGGAACAGAAACGCGAAGCGTTTATGTTCTCCGAGCCCGAAGGCGAAAAGCGAAGCGAAAAGGCCCCGTCCCGCAGAATGCGGGAGGGGCCTTTGAAATGTGCTGCTTACTCCTTCGGAGGATAGACGAAGAGAATCGCCTGACCCTTCTTCCCGCGAAGCTGGAAGACGCTATGAGGCACGTCTCCCATCCACGCGTCGTCGTCCTCGAAGCGGAAGCGGTCTCCGCTCCAGAAAAACCACTCGCGCCACCCCGGCGCTTCGAGCCGAAAGCTGTAGCCCACGGGCACCCGAATCGTGCCGGTGACGCAGTGCGGCGCGAGCTCGAGTTGGACCTTCGTCTCCCCCCTGGCCACAACCTGCTTCGCGCCGGGACAGAGGGGGGGTTTTGCCGCCGCCTGCGACGCGGGCGAGCCGGAGCGGAAAAGGTCCGCCGGCATGAGCGCATACGTGGTGCCAAGGAGCGCAACCATCACTATGGCGAACGCCGCGATGCGTGTCCTGACGATGCCCTTCGCTCTCGTTGTTGAATGAGCCATTAGTCGCTCCCTCCTCCGGTGGATCTCCGCAGGGCGCCGCCCAGAGCGGCACCGATGCCTTCGAGACCCTCGACCGAGATGATCTGACGACTCCCGCGGTCCTTGCCGCCCACGATGAGGCTTGCCTCGTTCAGGGCGCGCTCCGGACCGACATGCTCCTTGAGCTCGTTGAAGATAGCCAACTGCCGCTTGAACGCTCCCTGTGCGGCGTCGGCCCCGAGCTCGGCCTGGCGCTTCTTCTCGAGCGCCTCGACCGTTTCCTTGGTGAAGTTCACCTCGGCAAGCTCGAAGACCACCACGTCGATGCCGTACCGCTTCTCGATCTCGGAACGGTCGTCGGCCTCTTCGGTCTCTCGCTGGAGCGCCTCCCTAACCGCCGCTCCGTTCTTGCGGTAGAAACCGACTCGCTTGTGCGGCTCGACCTCCTGGTCGCCATCGGCGAGATCGAACACGGTTGGGTCCGTAGCGGACGCCCGATAGTGGGGAGCGGCGCTAAACCGAAGCACGGAGTTGATGAGAAGCTGAACCTCGCGTCGCGCCGCCTTGAACTGGTCGCCCCTCACCTTGCCCGCGATGATGCCGAGCTCGGATTCGATGGCGTCGTTCATCCCGACCTCGATGGTCTTGGGATCCACTTCCATGTGGCGGTAGACGTCGTCCACGCGGAACTGCACGGAACCGCTGATGGTAAGCTGGAGGTTGTCTTTCGACAGCACCGTGGTCGTGACCGTCGCCGTTTGCAGAGTGACGGGTTCGATCTCGATGCGATCGATGAACGGCATGACGCCGTCCCAGAAGCCGTGCCACCCTTCGCCGTACGTCCTGTCCTCGTGCCTCTTGTCGAGGCGAACAAGGACACCGCGATGCACCGGGTTCACGCGTTTCACAGATGCGGCCGCCGCGACTCCTAGAATGGCGGCTCCGATGAGCGGAAGCAGAAAAAGCATGTTCGGTCTCCTTTCTCCCAGCAGGGAGTTCTGTC
>CAZUVI010000097.1:0-2008 GCA_964623795.1 uncultured Candidatus Saccharibacteria bacterium
ACTGTGGCCGGTTTGAGTTGAGTCCGTGTCTTCAACTCGGTTGAACTTGTACGCGACACGGCGCGTTGGCGATTAGCCGAGGAGCTTGGCGGCGACCTCGGCGAGTGTCCGCGGGCTCACCGTGGACAGGTTCTCGGCCGGGGCCTTGCGCGACCCGCGGCAGAAAAGGAAACCCGCCGGGTGAGCGAACCACTCGCTCGTCTCGCCCGCGGCCTCGACGACCGCGTAGAGCTCGGCGTGGTTCATCCGCAGCGACTCGTCGCCGTGCCGAATGACTCCGAGGTTGTGACCGTCCACGTAGACGATCACGCGCACCCCGCGCTCCTCGAACAGCACGCCGTTCGTCGCGAACTCTCGCGAGTTCACCACGATGGCAACTTTGCCGCCGTCGAGGATCTCGGCCTTGTCGGCTTCGAGCGCGTCCCGCCTGGAGCATGCCGGAGAGAATCTCCGACATCCGCTCCACGACGAGCGCGTCGTTACGTGAGTGCGTCGCCTGAAGCGCGCGCAGAACGGCGTTGAGGCCGGTCATGGCGAGTGTCTCCTGCGACTCGCGCCGACTGGTCGGCGGGCGAGGCGTACTCGGCGACGATCAGGGCGACGCAGGAGTGGACGATGCCGTTCTCTCCCTTTTCGCCCTTCATGCCGCGGCCACCCGCGTCGATGTCGAGTGCGAGGTCGCCTTCGGCCATCTCCTTGCCGTCCCAGTTGGCGGGACGGAACTCGACGGTGGCGCCCTTCGCGCCGGAGATGAACTGCTTTGCCGCCCACACGGAGCAGACGGCGTCCAAGTCCACGACAAAGTGCGTGAAGATTTTCATTATCTTACCCTCCTCTTGCCCGTGCGCCGTAGCGCGTGGGCGGTTGAGATTGTCAAACAACGATTCTGTTTCGTCCTTTCGGACTCATCAGGGTAAGTACACACTTACCAACAGAGAGGGTTTTGTTAATCCAGACCCTCGAACTGGAGTTGAGTGTTTACGAGATCGCGGACTACAGCACCTCGGCGTCCTCGATGGGCGGAGCGGCGACCGCGTTCCGGTTGTCCCACTCGGACTTGGAGAAGTGCTTCTTCTCCACCTCCGCCCCGTTCCAGGTGTACTGATACACCTCGTCGGTGCGGCGGCCCGACGTGTGGAACGCGACGGACTGGCCCTGCTCGAGGATCACGATGACCTCGGTGGAGGACTCGCAGTTGTTACCCGCGGAGCACTCCTTGAGGATCGTGCCAGTGGTGCCGTCGCTGATGACGCCGACACCGCCACGGAAACCGCCCGCGCATCCGACGAACAGGAGGCAACGATTCGTGTCGTCGCTCCCGGGCACCACGAGGATGGTGCCCTTCTCCTTCGTCTTGATGACGCGGAACTTGCCCTCGGGGAGCGTCGGCAGGCCGGCCTTCAGGTCGGCGGTCGGCGTCCAGTACGAGGAGCTCTCGGCCTTCGCCTTCTGCTCCGCGTCGTACTTCGCCTTCGTCGTCTCGGCAGCCGTTTTGTCCGTGCCGACGTAGAGGACGGTCTTCCCGTAGTCCGCAGTCACGGTGTACTGCGTCATCGGGGTCACGTCCTTCACTGGCAGGAACTCGCGATCCCTCTTGTTCCTGCCGTAGACCAGGTTGGCCCGATAGGCCGCGAACGGATCGGTGCCGTACTCCCACGCGTTCGTCAGGATGATGTGCTTCATTGTATCCTCCAGTTTCTTGCTCTTGAGGTTTGAATTTGGCGTTAGCCACCTCGTGAGCGTGAATTGCCGCAATACTGCGGCGAGTTGCCACCCGACATGAGTAGCGCACTAGATACCTTTGTTTTGAGATACCCACCGCGCTACTCACAAAGCGGCAACGTCAGAGGAATTTCCGCTAAATCTCGTTTATCAAAGAGCTATTTTTCGTTAATTTGAGCGGCAATTCACCATCTCAAATTATGCTCCATCTTAGCATTTATTTGCATTTCTGTCAAGCCCTTTGCTATACTTTAAGTTTATGGCTGAAAAAGTCCTGATTTTAAGC
>CAZUVI010000098.1:0-2000 GCA_964623795.1 uncultured Candidatus Saccharibacteria bacterium
GCGCGCCCTCCTTAAGCAGCCGCTCCCGCTTTTCTTTTGCGCCCGCGTAGGTGCCGAAGTAGCCGCCCACCGCGCCGTCCGAGCGGATGACGCGATGACACGGTATCCTGGGGTCGCGATTCTTTGCCATGATGTTGCCTACCGCACGGAACGCCCCGGGCCGTCCGGCGCGGCGCGCCACCTCCTTGTAACTCATCGTTGTTCCTTTCGGAATGAGCGCAACTACAGCCACAACACGAGCACGGAAAAAACGAGGGTCAGGGCTTATGTTTTGCTTCTTCATTCTCGATCGCATCTTTGGTGATCTCGATGTTGCAGCTCTTGTGCTCCCTGCACCACGCCTCGCATCGTTCGGCAGTCTCCTTCTTCCGATAGTGAAAGCCGCACTCCTCGCATTGATAGAGATCCTTGTCGGCGATGATCTTCACCATGCCGGTTATTCTTCTGCCTCAAGACCCTTCTTAACCTCTTCGAACTCGTTCTCCACCTTCTTGAGGCGGGCCTTGAGTTCCTTAAGAAGAGCGACTCCGTCTTTCACGCGCTTGAGGCCCTCTTCAACGTCCACCTCTTCCTGCGCGTCAAACCACCCGACGATCTGTTCGAGTTTCTTGAGCGAGCTTGAGATTTTCTCCCTTCCCGGTTCCGTCATTGCATTTCGGTTTTGCGGATGTGTTCCACTTTCGCATCCAATTCGCCGCGATGAATGCGCGCCGTTATCCTCTCTCCAATACTAATACCTTCGGGGTCTTTTACAACTTTTCCGGAGGAGGAAAGCAGAATGCTGTAGCCAAGCCGCAGGTTCCGTCCGGGGTCGCTGCTTTTGAGATGCGCTTCGAGCCGGCCGAGGCGCGCGACGCTCTCCCGCGCCAGGCGCTCGAATCGCTGCAGCGCGAAACGCGCCAATTCCGTTCCGCGCGCCATCACCTCCGCGTTGCGCGCAACGATGCGCCGAAACTCCGCCGCAAGCCGCGCCTCGAATTCCCCGGCGCGGCTGAAGAGCCGCTCAAAGAACCGGACAAGCTCTTGGGCGGAGGTTTCCGCCTTGGCACGAAGCGCATTGAGCGCTCCCTCGTATGCATGTATGAGTCCCTGTTCCCTGATCGGTAGCTCCCCCTCCAGGCGGCTCCAGGACTGATTGATGACGGTTGCGGCGAAGGATGGCGTGGAGGTTTCGACGTCGCCCGTCAAACTTGCGATCGTGACGTCCCGGTGGTGACCGATACTGCAGATGGTGGGGATGCTCGAAGCGAAAACAGCTCGGGCAACCTTCTCGTTGTCGAAGGCCTGGAGATCTTCTAAACTGCCGCCGCCGCGCATGACGACGAGAACATCAAGATCGGGCATTGTTTCGTTGAACCAGCGGATGCCGCGCGTGACATCTTCGACCGCCCGCGCTCCTTCGACTCGCGCGTCGTAGAGGTAGAGCTTGAGGCCGAGCGGCGCGAGATTGCGCCGAAAGTCGTCTCTCACCGCGCCGGTCCGCGAAGTAACGATGCCGATCCTGGAAATGAACTCCGGGAGCGGCCGTTTCCGCGCGAAGAGCCCCTCCACTTCAAGCTTTTTCTTCAGAAGTTCGTACGCCTTCTTCAGCGACCCTTCGCCCGCAAGCTCCAGGGTGGTGACCAGGAAACTGAACCTCCCTTTGGGCTTCCACACGTTCGCGACGCCGCCCACCTTCACTTCCATGCCCTCCTCGAGTTCGATGCCCAAGCCATGATAGGTCCGGGGCGGGATGTAGCACGAAAGAACGCTCTCGTCCTCCTTGTCCTTGAGCGTAAGGTAGGAGCCGGATGGCAGTACTTGGATGCTCGAGATCTCGCCCTGAACAAAGATATCCCGCTCCTCCGCGAGCACCGCGTTCACGCGGTCGAGGAAACGGCTGACTGTAAAAACCCGCTCCAGCGGCAACGCTGACTGCGAAGACTGTTGCGCTCGCGCTTTCGTTTTTGCTCTTTTGGGGGGCTTCGGCATTACGTCCATTCTATCAGAAAAGCAAAAGC
>CAZUVI010000099.1:0-1952 GCA_964623795.1 uncultured Candidatus Saccharibacteria bacterium
TTCCACCCTTTTGATCCCCGCTTCTTCTGCCTGCCGCACGAGAATCCCACGCAAGTCGACAAAATGCTCATCTCCTTTTCTGGCGGCAAAACTGGCATAGCCCTTCTCTTGCGCAAGATCAGTATATTCCTTGAATTGTTCAAGCACATCATCGCGGACAGAAAAATGACACTTTTGGATGCCGGACCCGATACCGAGAAGAAGGTCTTCTGGCCGCGAACCGAAGTGCTCGCCGAACGCCTCGACCATCCTGCCAAGGATATTCTTCACCGTTCCGCGCCAGCCGGAATGCGCCAAGCCGATCGCTTTTCGGATCGGATCATAAAAATAAAGCGGGAAGCAGTCCGCGACGGTGACAGTGAGCACAATTTCCGGCGTCTTCGTCACAAAGCCGTCCGCGCGCGGCATCTCCTGCCAGTTCTCACCGGAGACCAGCCGCACCTCGCTGCCATGCACCAGATACGGAATAAAGATGTTGCCGGTCGCTCCTTCTCGCTCGAAAAAACGCCGGCGGTTCTCGAGCGCTACTGCGTCGCGCGCCGGATCGTTCGCGGTCTTAACGTTCATAAAGCCGTCCTTCTTTTCAGAAAGACCGTGGCGCACATCAACAAATGGCCTGAACATCTCGAACATCGCTACTGACCAGCCCATGGCATCACTTTCAGCTTAGGCCATAAATTCATCCATCTGTTTACTTTGTTTTCATACATTTTTTGAGTGAACAGGGATTGTACCGGCTTAACGGTCATTTCGAACACGCTATCTAGCCCATAGGGCGCAAAAACCTCGAACTTGTTATTTATGCGCCTTACCCCCACGCAGGTCGCCGTGGTCGACCAGCTACTTATTGCGTCTTCGACCGACTGATATGGCGGAATTTTGAAACCGAACTTCTGTTCGAACCAGAGGTGCACTCTCGCCTGATTCTTGATCTCAATGACCGCCGGAACGTCCGCGAACAATCTTTTTCCCTCTCGAATATAAGAGTCCTCCCCTTCATAGGAAATATCGGACGGATCGTAGTAAACCAAGTCATAATCTTTGATGCCGAAATCCGATGAGAAGCCGTGCAATGTATTCCAAACCGTCTGAGAAATGCATCCCGCCGCAAGGTAACAATTGGGCATTCGAAGTTCCGGGGCGCGCTCCAAGATTTTACGAATGTTGCCATTCGTTGTCAGGATCTTTTCTAACTTTTCAGTTACATCACTTCCCATGGCACTTTTTATACTTTTTTCCGCTGCCGCAGGGACAGGGATCGTTCCTGCCGACCGCTTTGACCGGCGCGCCGCCGGCTGACGCAACGGGCGCAAGAGGCACGGCCTGCGGCGCGGGCGCGGCACCCACGAATCGGAAGAGGTTGGCAAATATCCAGCCGTCGAAGTTCTCGAGAAGCTGTTGGAAGAGGCGGCGCGCCTCCCGGCGGTACTCGACCAGAGGATCATGCTGACCGTATGCGCGAATGCGCACGGATTCCTGAACTCCCTCCATGTCTTCAAGATGGTTCATCCAAAGAAAGTCGAGCGCGGAGAGGAGCCGCCCCGGGACTTGCGGTTCGCTCACGACCTGCGTGAGCCGCCGCGCGACGAGCGCTTCCGCGAACTCACGGAGAAGATCGCGGCCAACCCGCGGATCGCTCTCTGCGATCTTCTTCGCCGCCTCATCGAATGTTTGGGGGATATCCAGGAGACGCGCCTCTTCGAGAATATTTTTCATCGTGCCGAGCTGCCATTCGGAAATAAGTTCCCCGACCGCGATCTGCGAGATCAAGAGCTCCATCTGGCGCGTGAGCGCCTCCCCGATGATCGCTGTAAGGACGCTTTTTTCCACCGCCTCAAGGATCGCCTGCCGGCGCCGATAGATGTTGCTCCTCTGCATGTTCAGAATGTCGTCGTACTCCAAGAGGTGCTTGCGGCTGTCGAAATGCATGCCTTCGATCTTGCTTTGCGCCT
>CAZUVI010000100.1:0-1947 GCA_964623795.1 uncultured Candidatus Saccharibacteria bacterium
TCTTGCGCGCCATTCTCCGCGCGGAACGGTTCATCAAGGAGAATTCGGAGCTTGCCCGAGAAGCCGCCGTCCGGCATCTGCCGCCGGATGCCGCTGCCGTTTTCCGGGCAACGTGGCAACAATTCGGGTTCGAACTGTCGCTGGACCAGTCGCTCCTCGCGATATTCTCCGACCAGGGACGCTGGCTCCGCAAAAAAGGCCTTATCGTTTCCTGCTGTTCCGCCGCGCGAACCGGCGCGGAATTTCCCGCCTATCCCGAGCTTTTCTCGAGTGATGCGCTTCGGGCCGTAAAGCCGGAGGCCGTTACCATCATCCGCTGAAGCGCGGAGGATTTGCTACACTACAAGTATACGCGCCGCCGATCTTGTTGATCGCGGCTCGCTCACTCTGCGGCTATGACCATCAAAAAGCGTCTCAGCGCTGTTTCCGTCGTCGTCATCCTGCTCATCGCACTGACCAGTATCGGTTATTATGCGACGAGCCGGGAACTGCAGGGAGCTCAAGCAAAAAGCGCCAGCGCCCAGAATGTCGTGCGCGGCGTTTTTGACCTCTCTGCGCTCTCCGGAGGATACCTCATCAACCGCGACAGCCGGGTCGTCGACCAGTGGACCGCGCGGGTCGCATTCGTCCGCGACCTGCTCCGGCAAGGCCGATTTGACACGCTCGCCGAGCGTCCGCATACCGAGCGGGCGCTGCGGACCCTGGACACCCTCGAAGGACTTCTGCCGCGCATCGTGGAGAACTACCGGCAACGCAGTGAAAGCGGGCCGGAGAACGCGAAACTCTCCGAGGAAGCGGAACTCCGCCTCTCCTCCCAGCTGCTCACGCTCTCCCAGGCGCTGGTCTTCGAAGCGCGTTTGCTTTCCGATGACGTGGAAGAAGAGGCGCGGCTCGCGCTCCAACGAATGGGCCTCCTTGCCATGGCGAATGTGGCGATCATCGCCATCCTCGTGTTTTCTCTGCTCCTTTGGTACCAGATGGTTTTCGTGGGGGAGTTCGAAGAACTTCGCAGAGGCGTTATTGTTATCGCGAACGGAAATCTTGACTACAAGATCCGGCTGAAACGAGCCGACGAGTTCAGCGAACTCGCCGCGGCATTCAACGACATGACCGTCCGCCTCAAGACCTCGCGCGAGGCGCTCAAGGACCACGCCCGGCAGCTTTTGGAGAAGATCGAGACGATCCGCCGGCAGAACGAGACGCTCGATGCCGGGAAGCGCGCCCTTATGAACGCGCTCGAGGATGTCGAGGCGGAATCCGAGAACGCGAGAAAGTTCCAGCAGGCGGTCGAGGCGGCGGCCGAGCACGTGATTTTCACCGATCCCGACGGCGTGATCCTCTACGCGAACAAGGCGGCGGAGTTGATCACCGGTTACTCGCACGCGGAGATGCTCGGCAAGCGGCCGTCGCTCTGGGGAAAGCAAATGAGCATGGAGTTCTATAAAAAGATGTGGAAGACGATAAAAGACGACAAGGGAACGTTCCATGCCGATATGACGAACAGGAGGAAGAATGGTCAGGAATACTTCGCCGATCTCCTCATTACGCCCGTTCTCGACGAGAAGGGCAATCTGAAATTCTTCGTGGGCGTCGAACGCGACATTACCAAAGAGAAGGCGATCGACCGCGCGAAGACCGAGTTCGTTTCGCTCGCCTCGCATCAGCTTCGCACGCCGCTCTCCGCCATGAATTGGTACAACGAAATGCTCATGGGCGGCGACCTGGGCGCGCTCTCGGCGAAACAGAAGGAGTATCTTGCCGAGATCTATCGCGGCTCCAAACGCATGGGGGAGCTCGTGGACGCGCTCCTTTCCGTTTCGCGCATCGAGCTCGGCACGTTCGCGCTTGAGGCGCAGGAAGTCGACCTCTGCGACATTGGGAAGGACGTGCTTCGCGATCTGGACCAGGAGATACAAGCGAAAAAGCTCTCGATCTCGTGCCCGGGGA
>CAZUVI010000101.1:0-1945 GCA_964623795.1 uncultured Candidatus Saccharibacteria bacterium
CGAGCATCTGAAGCAGGATATTGAACACCTCCGGATGCGCCTTCTCAATCTCATCGAAAAGGATCAAGCTGTACGGCCTATGGCGCACCATCTCGGTGAGCTGTCCCCCCTCCTCATACCCCACGTAACCCGGCGGAGAACCGATGAGGCGGGCAACGGCGTGCCGCTCCATATATTCGGACATATCAATGCGGATAAGCGCCTTCTCGTCATTGAACATGAATTCGGCAAGCGCCCGTGCGAGCTCGGTCTTCCCGACCCCGGTCGGGCCAAGGAACATAAATGACCCCGCCGGACGGTCCTCGTCCGCAAGGCCGGCGCGCGAGCGGCGCAAAGCATTCGCAACAGCGCCGATCGCGTCATCCTGGCCGACAACGCGGCCACGGAGCGCCTCCTCAATGCGCGTAAGCTTCTCCGCCTCTGACTCAAGCATCCGGGCAACGGGAATGCTCGTCCATCGCGAAACGACAGCGGCGATATCCTCCTCGTCCACGATTTCCTTGATGAACCGCCTCCCGGCCTGTTTTGATTTCGCCCCGCCGGCATTCATCTTCCGCTCGAACGCCTTGTACTCTTTCTCCGCGCCGGGAAGCTCCCCGTACCGGATTGCCGCAACCCGGTCCAGATTCCCCTCCCGCTCGGCGACCTCCGCTTCGCGCCGCACATCATCGATCTTCTTGCGAAGCGCCTGCAATTTTTCAAAAATAATCTTTTCCGAATGCCACTGCACCGAGAGCGCATCGTTCTTTTCTTTCACCTCCTTGAGCAACCGCTCCACCTCGGCAAGGCGCGTCCCCGATTTTCGCTTCGAAGAACTCGGCTCCTTGTCCTTGAGGAGCGCGGATCGCTCGATCTCAAACCGCGTCACTTCGCGGCGGATCCGATCGAGTTCCGCGGGAATGCTGTCGCTCTCAAGCCGCCGGGCGGCTGCCGCTTCATCAACGAGATCGACTGCCTTGTCGGGCAGGAATCGGTCAGTGATATAGCGCGCGGAAAGGTTCACCGCGGCGATAATCGCCTCGTCGCTGATCTTCAAACCGTGGTGCGACTCATAGCGCTCCTTCAGCCCCCGGAGGATTGAGATGGAATCCTCGATCGACGGCTCATCAACGGTAACCGGCTGAAAGCGGCGCTCGAACGCGGCGTCCTTCTCGATATGTTTCTGATACTCCTTGATCGTCGTCGCACCAATCGCGTGGAGCTCGCCGCGCGCAAGCGCCGGCTTCAAAAGATTTGACGCATCAATAGCGCCCTCCGCGGCGCCGGCGCCCACAACCATATGGATCTCGTCGATAAAGAGGATGATACGGCCCGCGGAATCCTGCACCTCGCGCAGGAACGCCTTGAGGCGATCTTCGAACTCGCCGCGAAACTTTGTTCCCGCGATGAGCGCACCGAGGTCCAGCATAATGATCTCCCTGTTCTTTAAGGACTCCGGAACGTCACCGGAAATGATCCGCTGGGCCAAGCCTTCCACGATCGCCGTCTTCCCCACGCCGGGCTCCCCGATCAAGATCGGGTTGTTCTTCGTGCGCCGGGAAAGAATCTGCATCACGCGCCGCAACTCGTCCTCCCGCCCGATCACCGGATCGAGTTTCCCCGCGCGCGCCTTGTCGGTAACGTTCACGGCGTACTTGTCGAGCACCTGGAACTTGCTTTCCGGCGTTTCGTCCGTCACCCGCGTTGATCCGCGAAGCTGCCCCAAAACGCGCACGAGCATATCCTTGCGCACCCCGAACCGCTCGAGGAAACCCTGGGCGGGCGACGGGATATCGGCAAGCGCGAGCAGGAGATGCTCGCACGAGATGAACTCATCCTTGTGTTTCAAGGCAATCTCGGCAGCGCGGTCCAAAATCTTCATAAGTTCTTGCGAAAGATAGAGCTGGTTTACCGCGCCGGATGCCGCGAAGCTCTTCGGGAACTGTCCCAGCTCCCCTTCGAGCTC
>CAZUVI010000102.1:0-1881 GCA_964623795.1 uncultured Candidatus Saccharibacteria bacterium
GCTTTTGCTTTTCTGATAGAATGGACGTAATGCCGAAGCCCCCCAAAAGAGCAAAGCGGTCTTTGCAGTCGAAGTTGCCGCTCGCGCGGGTTTTTACAGTGAGCGGGTTCCTCGACCGCGTGAACGCGGTGCTCGCGGAGGAGCGGGATATCTTTGTGCAGGGCGAGATCTCGAGCATCCAAGTACTGCCTTCCGGCTCCTACCTTACGCTCAAGGACAAGGAGGACGAGAGCATTCTCCAGTGCTACATCCCGCCCCGGACCTATCATGGGCTGGGCATCGAACTCGAGGAGGGCATGGAAGTGAAGGTGGGCGGCGTCGCGAACGTGTGGAAGCCCAAAGGGAGGTTCAGTTTCCTGGTCACCACCCTGGAGCTTGCGGGCGAAGGGTCGCTGAAGAAGGCGTACGAACTTCTGAAGAAAAAGCTTGAAGTGGAGGGGCTCTTCGCGCGGAAACGGCCGCTCCCGGAGTTCATTTCCAGGATCGGCATCGTTACTTCGCGGACCGGCGCGGTGAGAGACGACTTTCGGCGCAATCTCGCGCCGCTCGGCCTCAAGCTCTACCTCTACGACGCGCGAGTCGAAGGAGCGCGGGCGGTCGAAGATGTCACGCGCGGCATCCGCTGGTTCAACGAGCGCAAGCCGGACCTCGACGTGCTGGTGATCATGCGCGGCGGCGGCAGCTTGGAAGATCTCCAGGCCTTCGACAACGAAAAGGTTGCCCGAGCCGTTTTCGCTTCGAGCATCCCCACCATCTGCAGTATCGGGCATCATCGGGACGTTACGATCGCGAGCTTGGCGGGCGACGTCGAAACCTCAACGCCGTCCTTCGCCGCGACATTCGTCAACGCATCGTGGGATCGCTTGCGCGAGGAGTTGCCGCTCCGAACACAGGAGCTCGACAGCGCCTTTGAGGCGGCGTTGGGCGCCGCGCGCGCTAGAACGGACGTTGCCGGCAGATCGCTGCTTCATTTCTTCGTAGGGCTGTTCCGCAGCGCCGAGAATTTCGAGAGCCGCCTGAAACTCGAATTCAAGCGGATCATGGCGCGCCGAGCGGAGCTTGAAGCGCGGGGCGGAGAACTCTTCGGCTTCGCCGCCCAGCGTTTTGAGGGTCTCCTCCGCGCAAGGCGTGAGCGCCTTCTCCACCTGGCATTGCGCCTCGCGGGAGCCGATCCGGAACGGAATCTTCGCCTCGGCTACAGCATTCTCTTCGCGTCCTCCGGCAAGGTTGTAAAAGGCCCCGAAGATATTAGTATTGGAGAGAGGATCACGGCCCGCATCCGCCGCGGTGAAGTGGATGCAAAAGTAGAACGCATCCGGAACCATGGAACCGAGTAAAGAAAAAATATCGAACTCGCTTAAGAAGCTCGAACAGATCGTCGGGTGGTTCGACGCTCAGGAAGAGGTGGACGTCGAGGAGGGCTTGAAGCGCGTGAAAGACGGGGTCGCCCTTCTCAAGGAACTCAAAATGCGTCTCAAGAAAGTGGAGAACGAGTTCGAAGAGGTCAAAAAAGACCTGGAAACGGAAGAATAGACATGGTGAAGATCATCGCCGGAAAAGATCTTTATCAATGCGAGGAGTGCGGCTTCCACTATCGGAAGAAGGAAACCGCCGAACGATGCGAGGCGTGGTGCCGGGAGCACAAGAGCTGCAACATAGAGATCACTAAAGATGCAGTGGAGAATGAGGAAGCAAAGCAGAGGCGTTGATTTCCGCGCGCGCGTCCTCGCGGTGGTCGCGCGCATTCCGAGAGGAACGACGATGAGCTACAAGGAGGTTGCGGCGCGGGCCGGAGCTCCCGGCGCCTACCGCGCGGTGGGGAATATCATGGCAAAAAACCGCGATCCCAAAATCCCGTGCCATCGTGTCATCCGCTCGGAC
>CAZUVI010000103.1:0-1874 GCA_964623795.1 uncultured Candidatus Saccharibacteria bacterium
GAAAGATGATCATGTCGCCGAGAAGAGCGCCCAAGCCGCCGGCCACCGACGACCAGAACACCGAATTCGTTTGAGCTATCTCCGCCAGCACGACGGTCGCGGGAGCGGCCGTGAAGAGCGACGTGAAAAATATGCCCGCAAGAAAGCTGCCGAGAAGCTTAAAGGCGCCGAGCGAGACAACGAGGCCGTGGAGCGCTCCGCCAGCCACCAGAAAGACGGCGACCAGGATGCTCAAGACCACGATCGCGGCATCGCGCATTACGTCGTGCAGTTGCCGTTCCATACAAGAGATCTCTAAACCCGCGGGAAAAGATTGCTCACCTTTTTTACGATGATGCCGTCCGAAGTACGCTCGAGCGCGGCGAGGATCGTCTCCGCGGTTTTGGGAAGAAATGGCGTGAGAAGCTGGGCCGTGTCTTCAAGGATGGCGACGAGCGCGAAGACCGTTTCCTTATCGTGCGTCTCCCAGGGTTTGTGCGCGTTCACATAACCGTCGCCGTAGGAGACAAGCGCCATAATGGCCGCGAGCGCCTCATGGAACTTGAAGTCGCGCATCGCCTCTTCGACGCGTTCGCGCGCCTGTTTGATCGTGAGGACGACCTCGTCGGGCGTCTGGAGCGTCGTCGGCAAGGGGCCCGCGCTTGCCGCGAGGGTCGTAACTCTCGCGGCGAAATTCCCGATGCCGTTCGCCAGGTCGGCGTTGTAGCGCTCCACGAACTTCTGGTCGGTGTAGTCCCCGTCCTCATAGGCAGGGATCTCACGCAGGAGGAAGTAGCGAAGCGCGTCCGCCCCGTAACGCTCGGCAAGCGCGAGCGGATCTACGACGTTGCCGACGGTCTTGGACATTTTTTGGCCGCTCACCGTAATATAGCCGTGCACAAAAAGTTTTTTGGGAAGCGGAAGTTTGGCCGAAAGGAGGATCGCCGGCCAATAGACGGCATGGAAGCGCAGGATGCCTTTTCCGATGACGTGAAGGTCCGCCGGCCACCAGTCGGGAGAGGAGCTGCGGTAGACGTTCAGGGCGTCGAACCAGACGTACATGATCTGCCCCGGATCATCAGGCACCGGCACCCCCCATCCGTGAGCCCGCGCCACCGAGCGCGAGATGCTGAAGTCCTCAAGGCCGCGACGCACGAAGGAAAGCGCTTCGTTCTTCCTCGTCTCCGGCACCACCGCATACTCCTGGGATTCGAGCAGATGTTCCAGCTCGCGCTGGTACTTGGAGAGCCGGAAAAAGTAGTTCTCTTCCTCCACCTCCTCAAGCGGACGGCCGGGATGCTCGAAGCACTCCCCGTTCTCATTGAGTTCATCCCGCGTATAAAAAAGCTCGCAGCCCACGCAGTAGAGGCCCCGGTACGTCTTTTTATAGATATCGCCGCTCTCGCCGCAGCGGCGCCACAGTTCCTGGCTCGACTTAACGTGCGCTTGGCTCGAGGAGCGAAAGAATTCGTCGAAGCCGATATTGAGCGCCTCGGCGAGGTCCGTGAACGCCTTGCAGTTCCGGTCGCAGAGCTCTTTGGGAGTGATGCCCTCCTTTTCCGCCGCCTGGACGTTCTTGAGCGAATTCTCGTCGGCGCCGGAGATGTAGCGCGCTTCGAAACCGTGCTGGCGCTTGTGGCGCGCGATCGTATCGCCCTCCACGAATTCTTGCGCGTGGCCGAGGTGCGGCCGTGCGTTCACGTATGGAATGGCGGCCGTGAGGTAGAACTTCTCCTTCTCCATTGTTTACACCAGTCGTTTGCCGGCGCGCATCTTGCGGAGCGACCAGTCGTCAAGGAACTCCTGGAGGATCACCGCCATCGGCACCGCGATAATAAGGCCGAGGAAACCGGCGAGCTTCGCGCCCAAGAGCAACGACATCAGAATGACGACCG
>CAZUVI010000104.1:0-1711 GCA_964623795.1 uncultured Candidatus Saccharibacteria bacterium
TCTTCGGCTTCAAGCCGGAGCCGTTCTTCCAGGCCGAAGAAGGGGAGCGCGGCCCAGTACAGGTCAAGTTCTAGTTGTTGTAGATGTTCTAAATGTTGAATTGACGGAGGCCACTTCCTGATGGCAAATTTTGAGCGATACCGATTCGAGGATTTGGAGGTTTGGCGGCTGGGCATGCAAATCGTGCATGCGGCTTACGCTATTGCTGGGCGATTTCCCAAGAATGAGCTTTTTGCTCTTGGCGACCAGCTGAAAAGAGCAGCCACGTCAGTCGTGCTTAATATTGCGGAGGGTACTGGCCAGCCGACGCACAGGGGTTTCTCGGTGTATCTCCACCGCGCGAAATCATCCGTCCTCGAGTGTGTCGCTTGTGCTAAAATAGCGATTCAAGAAAAGTTCGTGACCGCAGCAGATGCGGAAAATCTCAATCGGTTGCTGCAAGAAGAATATTTCAAACTGATTGCGCTCGAAAAATCCATCCGGAAATGAAGCCGCATTCGGAAATCTCAACAACTTTAACAATTACAACAACTTCAACATCATGGCTGTAAGCATTTACTCGCATCGCGAGGCAAACATCGCGAAAACTTGGGTTATCATGCTGCTCTTCTTCGGCATCGTGATAGGCCTGGGCTGGGTCTTTGCGCAGATCTACGGCGACCCCTCGATCCTCGTCGTCGCGGTCGTCTTTTCGACCGTGATGAGCATCGTGAGCTACTGGTATTCGGACAAGCTCGTGCTCGCGATGGCAAAGGCGCGCCCCGTTACGATGAAGGAGGCGCCGGAGCTCTACCGCGTGGTGGAGAATCTCGCCATCACGGCCGGGCTCCCGATGCCCAAGCTCTACCTCATCGACGAGCCCGCCCCAAACGCCTTTGCGACCGGCCGGAACCCGGAGCACGCCGTAGTGGCGGTGACGATGGGACTTCTGGAGCGCCTCGACCGCTCGGAGCTCGAAGGCGTCATCGCGCACGAGCTTTCGCATATCGGGAACCGCGACATGCTGGTCGGGACGGTGGCGGTCATCCTCGTGGGCTTCATCGCGCTCCTCTCGGACTTTTTCATGCGCTCGCTCTGGTGGGGCGGGGGACGGCGCGATAACCGTGACAACGGCGGAAGCGGCGTCATCATGCTTATCGGCATCGGGCTTGCCATTCTCGCGCCGATCGCGGGGACGCTCATGCGCCTCGCCATCTCGCGGAAGCGCGAATTTTTGGCCGACGCCTCGGGCGCGCTCCTTACGCGCTACCCGGAGGCCCTGGCGAACGCGCTTGTGAAGATCTCCAAAGACCCCACGCCGTTGCGGGTGGCGAACAACACCACGTCGCACCTCTGGTTCGACGACCCCTTCGACAACAAGAAGCGCGCGCCCTTCTTTCACAAATTATTCATGACGCACCCGCCCGTCGAAGAGCGCGTGAAGGCCCTGCGCGAGATGAGCATTTAAGATGCGCCACTCCTTCGGCAAAACCGTCGTCATCGCGCTCGGCGGCTCCGTGATGTACCCCGACGACATCGACTGGCAGTTCCTCCGCCGTTTCCGGGCGTTCATTCGGGGATTCACGCGGCGGGGAACGAGATTCATCATCGTCACGGGCGGCGGACGCCTTGCCCGCACCTTCCAGGAGGCGGCTGGGAAGGTCGCGCAGGTGACGAACGAGGACAAGGACTGGCTTGGCATCCACGCCACCCGCGCGAACGCGCATCTTCT
>CAZUVI010000105.1:0-1703 GCA_964623795.1 uncultured Candidatus Saccharibacteria bacterium
GAACGAGCTCGAGCGGGAGCGCGGCATCACCATCTTTTCGAAGAACGCCGCGGTCATCTACCGGGGCGTGAAGATCAACATCATCGACACCCCCGGCCACGCCGACTTCGGTGGGGAGGTGGAGCGTGTCTTGAACATGGCGGACGGGTCGCTTTTGCTCGTCGACGCCCAAGAGGGGCCGATGCCGCAGACGCGCTTCGTTTTGAAGAAGGCGCTCGCCGCCGGGCACAAGATCATCGTGGTCATCAACAAGGTGGACAAGCCGAATGCGCGCGTGAACTACGCGCTTGAGAAGGTGATCGAGCTTTTTATCGAGCTTGGCGCATCGAACGACCAGCTGAACTTTCCCGTGCTCTATGCGGCGGGCAAGCTCGGCGTGGCGGGCATGACGCCCGATCTCGCCGCAATGAAAGACGTGGTGCCGCTCTACGACGCCGTCATTCGGCACATTCCCGCGCCGCGGGCGGTGGCGGACGCGCCGTTCCAGATGATGGTGGTCTCGATCTTCTACGACAACTACCAGGGGAGGATAGCGGTGGGCCGCATCGAGCGCGGCGCGGCCGCAAGCGGGATGCTGATAGCGCACATGAGGCACGAAGCTCCCGCGGGCGAGGCGATGAAGAACTATAAAATTTCGGGGCTCATGACCTTCTTGGGGCTCGGGCGCGTGCAGGCCGCCTCCGTGGAGGCGGGGGACATCGCGGCGCTTGCGGGAATTCCGGAAGTGAACATTGGCGACACCCTGGCGGATGCGGCGCACCCGGAGGCCTTGCCCGCGATCACCATCGAGAAGCCGACGGTGAAGATGGTATTTTCCGTGAACAACTCGCCCTTCGCGGGCAGGGAGGGCGAATTTTGCACTTCGCGCAACCTCCGCGACCGGCTGATGAAGGAGCTCGACAACGACGTGGCCTTGCGCGTGGAGGGCAGCGCCTCGCAGGACGAGTTCGCCGTCTCCGGGCGCGGCGAGCTGCATCTCGCGATATTGATCGAGAAGATGCGGCGCGAGGGCTACGAGCTCCAGGTCTCGCGGCCGGAGGTCATCTTTAAGGAAGAGAACGGCGCGACGCTTGAGCCGGCGGAGGACGTCTGGATCGAGGTGCCGGAGCAGTATGCCGGCCTGGTCATCCAGAAGATGAGCGTGCGCAAGGGGGAGCTGAAGAACATGAGCACCGAGAACGGCGTCGCCTCATTCCATTTCTTTATTCCCACCCGCGGCCTTATCGGTTTCCGGAGCGAGTTCATAATAGAGACGCGGGGCCAAGGGGTGGTGAACTCGCTTTTCGCGGGCTACTTTCCCAAATTCGATGTCGTGCCCGCCTCCCCGCACGGGTCGCTCGTGGTGCACGAGTCCGGGAGCACGACCGCCTACGCGCTTTTGCGGTCGCAGGAGCGGGGCGTGATGTTCATCGGCCCCGGCGAGGAGGTTTACGAGGGCCAGGTGGTGGGGCAGAACGCGAAGGCGGAAGACATCGCGGTGAACGTGTGCAAGGAGAAACAGCTCACCAACTTCCGCGCCAAGACGGACGCGGTGACGAACGACCTTATCCCGCCGCGCGCGCTTTCGCTCGAGCAGGCGCTCGAGTATATCGGCGAGGACGAGCTCGTGGAGGCGACCCCGAAGAGCATCCGCCTGCGCAAGAGGATACTCAAGAACGCCCTGCGCTAAGCAACATGACCGGACGCGAGTTCGAAAAGCTGGT
>CAZUVI010000106.1:0-1688 GCA_964623795.1 uncultured Candidatus Saccharibacteria bacterium
GCGTCGTCGTGCCTGGTATCGAGATGGAATAGCTCATAGCGCGTTAGGAATTATTATTGAGATAGGTTCCGGGCTATGAGGCCTTCGCTTTAATGGCATCGGGCGCGAGGAAGAGCTTTACCTTGAAACGAACGCCGCCTCCCTCAATGACCTGCGACTCGACCAGAAAGAAGCGCTCCACCTCCTTCATCTGGCGATACGCCTCCATCTGCTTCACGAGCTCGGCGTAATTTCGCGCCGTGCCCTCGAGTTCCGCCTGCCTGTCGGTGGAAGCGAAGAGCACCTTCGTGTAAAACACGTTCTGGTTCGTGTTGCGCTCCAAGAGGGCGACGAGTTTCGAGCCCTGGACGTGATTCGAGAGAAGCGCCTTAAGATTCACCAGTTGGGAGTAAAACTTCGCAAGATTTTTCTGATCATCCGCGGAGACGAGCTGGCTTAAGTCCCTCGCCCTGGCGTCAAGGTCGGAGATCTGCCGCTCGAGGATCGGGGCGTAGCCGAACGTCATACCGACGTACGAAAAAAGCGCGATGCCGAAAATAACGGAGGTGAAAACAAGAAGGCGCCACGACCAGCCCACGGTCGTTTTCTCGCCTCCGAACTGTTCCGTGACGCCTTTTGTATATTGTGCCATGAAGTAAAAGAAAGCTGACCCTCTATTGCGCGAACTGCCGGACGCCTAAACCGAGCGCTACCGTAAACACGGGGCCGATCGTTGGGATAATGGGCTCGAGGCTCGAGGGGTACCCGATCTTCGCGAAGGATGCTCCCTTGACCACCGGCACCCCCAGCTGGCCTTCGGCATACTTCTCGAGACCCAAAAGGTTCGCGCCCCCGCCCGTCGTCATGATCCGTTCTATCGTGCCGTGATACTCGCGCTCATAGGTTGACTTCGCGCGCCGCACCTCTTGTAGTATAGCATCCACGAAGGGCAACATGATTGTGGATAATTCGCTCTCACCGCCCGTGCCCAGAAGTCCTTGCCGCTTCTTCAGCTCCTCGGCGCGGCGGTTCGAGATATTGAGGCCGCTCGCGACGGCCTGGGTGAGCGAACCGCCGGCAAAGTCCGTCTGCGCGTTCATCTTCAAATTGCCCTTGTCCACGACGGCAATGTTCGTGGAACGAGCGCCAATATCCACGATGGCCGTAGGGGTGGGATCGTCCGCCATAAGGACGCGGGCCGCGCTCAAACTCTCGATCTCGAGCGCGACCAGGTTCAGGCCCGCGGCGCGGAAGATGTTCTTATACTTCGTGATCTGATCGTTCGGCACCGAGATCAAAAGCACCTGCTGTTTCACGATCCCCTGGTCGTCTTGCCGTTCCCCCACCTTGATCCAATCGAGCGTAACCTCGGAGATGGGCAGCGGGATGTACTGCCGCGCCTGGAACTGCATCGCTTTCGCCATTTCCGCATCGGGCATCGAAGGAAACTCCAGAAGCGTCACGAACGCGGAAAATGCGGGAAGGGACGCTACTACGTTCTTCGAGCGAACTTTGAGCTGCGCGAGAAGCATCTGGAGGAGCAGAACGGTCTCGTTGTCGAGCATCTTCAAGGTGCTCGTCTGGATGGCGTTGTTCGGACGTTCCAGATGCCCGTAACTCTCAAGAACGCCGTAATTGATCAAGCTCGGTTTTCCGCCGCGCCGCGAGATCTCGACAACTTTAATGGAGGTGGTGCCGATATCCACCCC
>CAZUVI010000107.1:0-1642 GCA_964623795.1 uncultured Candidatus Saccharibacteria bacterium
TACCTATTTTGCGGCGACGCACACGCGGGGAAAGCGCGACATGTTCGGCATACGCGCCGCTGATCGTGGAAAACACATGTACATCATCGGGAAAACCGGCATGGGCAAATCCACCATGCTCGAGAACATGGCCATTCAAGACATCCAGAATGGAGAGGGGCTCGCGTTCATAGACCCGCACGGGGCGACGGCCGAACGGCTTTTGGATTTTGTGCCGCACGAGCGCATCAAGGATGTCGTCTATTTCGCGCCGTTCGACACCGACTATCCTATCGGCTTAAACGTGATGGAAGACGTCGGCTACGACAAGCGTCACCTCGTTGTCTCCGGGTTGATGGGTGCCTTGAAGCGCATCTGGGTGGATGCATGGAGCGCGAGAATGGAGTATATCTTGCAGAACACGCTCCTGGCCCTTTTGGAGTATCCCGATTCGACGCTTCTGGGCATCATGCGCATGTTCGCCGAACCCGCGTACCGCGCGAGGATCGTGGAAAACCTCACCGATCCGGTCGTCAAGGCGTTCTGGACGAACGAATTCGCCCGCTATACCCAGCGTTTGGAGACCGAGGCGGTGGCCGCGATCCAGAACAAAGTCGGGCAGTTCGTCTCGAATCCCTTGATACGGAACATCCTCGGCCAGCCGCGTTCGGCCATTAACATGCGGAAGATCATGGACGAGCGGAAGATCCTCATCGTGAACCTCTCGAAGGGCAAGATCGGCGAGGACAATGCGCGGCTCCTGGGCGCGATGATCATCGCGCGGCTTCAGCTTGCGGCCATGTCGCGTGTGGACGTGCCGGAGAGCGAGCGCAAGGATTTCTTCGCGTACGTGGACGAGTTCCAGAACTTTGCCACGGATTCTTTCGCCAATATCCTCTCCGAGGCCCGCAAATATCACCTCTGTCTCATTCTCGCGAATCAGTACATCCGCCAGCTCATCGACGGCGACAATACGAGGGTGCGGGACGCCGTTTTCGGCAACGTCGGTACGATGGCGGCGTTTCGCGTGGGCGCGGAGGACGCGGAGTTCCTCGAAAAGGAGTTCGAGCCGGAATTCATGCTGAACGATCTTGTGAACCTGCCCAAGTACAACATCTACATCAAGCTTATGATCGACGGTGTCGCCTCCCATCCGTTCTCGGCGCAGACCCTGTCGCCCCTGCCGACGCCCGAGGCGACGCATCGCGAAGTGCTCATTGAGAACACGCGTACGCGTTACGGCACGCCGCGGCGCACGGTGGAGGAGCGCATCGCCAAGGAATGGATGGAGGAATCGCCGTCGCTCCAAAGGATCGTGCATCGCGGCGAACAATCGCTCTCGCATGCCCTCCGGGCTCCGGGGGTCGTAAAAGACGTCCGCGGCGGTTTCCCCGCCCGTCCTGCAGGCCCCGCCGCCGGCGGGGCAGGCGGGCCCGGCCTCGACTCGTCTCGGCGAGGCGGGCCGCCCCCACGGGGCGAGCCTCGCCCATTAGGCGGGCCTGCCTCGTCGTCGAGTCAAGGCGGGTTTTCTCGCCCGGGGCAGGACCGGCCGAGATTTTCGGGAGACCGCTCGCTTCGCCGCGAAGGCGCGGCCGGCGATCTGCGGAAAGCGATCGGCAACATTCTTCAGAAACAACAGACGGAGCAGGAAAAGAAGCCGCCC
>CAZUVI010000108.1:0-570 GCA_964623795.1 uncultured Candidatus Saccharibacteria bacterium
AAGAACGTGAGACGCGCCTTGCCCGGCTTGACCGTCTGGTCGAACCAGAGCGTCATCGTCTCATACTTCTTGTCGAGGACGACCTTCGTGGGAGTGAGCCGACACAGGCGGAAATCGCCGTAGGCGATATCCCACTCCAGGATCGCGGACTCGACCTTGAGGTCGAGCGCGTGGAGCGTGATCTGCCTGGTCGGCCTCTTCACCTCGATCTCCACCGTCTCCTCACCAGCGAACGTGAAGTTCGCGAGGTTCGGGTTCAGCGTGAGGTGGTAAGCGATGGGCTCGACGTCGCGGGACAGCCGATACGGATTTTTCTTCTCCAACTCGCACCCTCCTTCTCTTGCCTAATGTGTAATCGAACGTAAATGAGCCGCCTATTAAATATCACGCGGAGCGGCGTGAGTCAACCCCGCACCTTTGCGAAAGCGCACCGAAATACAGCTAAACTTTCGCAAAGGTGCGGGGTCAAGAAATCTCCATCATTTTTCGTGCGCGAAGGCGGCGATGGTAGCCGATGGCAAACCGGTGCGCCTCGTCGCGCACGCGGACGAGCGTGCGCTTCGCGATCTT
>CAZUVI010000108.1:580-1603 GCA_964623795.1 uncultured Candidatus Saccharibacteria bacterium
TGCCGATGATGTCCGTGCGCTTCCGCTCCGGCCCCTTCACCATTCCGATCACGGGGATCGCGCGATGCGCCTCTTTGAGCGCCGCACGCGCGGCATTCACCTGCGCTACGCCGCCATCGACGAGGATGAGGTCCGGCAGAGGCCAGTCGTTCCTGAAGCGGCGCTCGAGCACCTCCTTGAGGCACGCCGGGTCGTTCGCGCCCTCCACCGTCCTGATGCGGAACTTGCGATACTGGTCCAACTCCCTCCGGTCGCCGGTGAAAACAACCATTGAGCCCGTGGCCGAAGTCCCGGAAATATTCGAGATGTCGTATCCCTCGATGCGGGGTGCTCGGCGCGGCGCGAGGCCTGCCGCGACCTCCGCTATCTTGTCTTCCGTGATGAGCGCAGTATCGCGGATATGCTCGAGAGCGAAGATCTGCCGCCGGAGCGTCTCCGCCTTCTCAAACTCCAACGCCCGGCTCGCCGCTTTCATATCTTTTGCAAGTTGTTTGGCAACGGCGCTCTTCTTGCCGGCGAAGAGCAGGCGGACGTTCCGGATCGTCTTCAGGTATTCCGCGCGCGGGACCGTTCCGATGCAGGTGCCGGGACAAAGGCCGACCTGCGCGTCGAAGCACGGGCGGGAGAATGCTCCGATCTCTTCCGGCTTATGGACGCTCCACGGAAAGATGCGCCGCAGGATGCGCACCGCCTCCTTCAGGCTCCCCGCGTCCGCGAAAGGCCCGAACCGCTTCCCCCGCTTCGGGTCTTTGCCGCGCACAAGAAGCACGCGCGGGAACTTCTCCCTCGCGATCTCGACGTAGAGAAAACTTGTGTCGTCCTTCTCGCGGACATTCCATGGCGGCTGATGCTTCTTGATGAGCGCGGACTCCAAAATGAGCGCCTCGAGGGCGGTGTCGGTTTTCACGTAGTCGATCTTCCGGATCTCCTTGACCAGCCGCGTGATCCTATAGTCATGCGGCCGCAGGAAGTAGCTCGAAACGCGGCGCTTCAAGTTCGCGGCCTTGCCGATGTAGAGGATGC
>CAZUVI010000109.1:0-1586 GCA_964623795.1 uncultured Candidatus Saccharibacteria bacterium
GACTGGTCGAGCGACAGCTCAAATCCGAATTGCTGCCACGTTGCCCGGAAAACGGCGGCGGCATCCGGCGGCAGATGCCGGATGGCGACCTCCCGGGCGAGTTCGGGATTCTCCTTGATGAATCCTTCTGCGCGGCGCAAGGCGCGCAAGAACTTTTCGATCGTAGCGACACGTTCTTCCGCGAAGCGGCGCATTGTCGAAAGCAGGAACACCTCGCGGTACGCCTCGGCGCCGCCAAGCTCGATGGCGCGCGGTCCCAGAAGCTCTTTTGCGGCCGCGATGTGCGGTTCCCAGGTTACGATGGCGTCAACGTTCCCGCGCTCGAGCGCCTGCGGCATTTCGGCGGGAGCGGTATCAAAAAGCTTCGTTTCCGATGCGGCAAGGGCATTCGTCGAAAGCACAAGGTCCAGGAAGTACTCCCCTCCTGTGTTCTTGCTGACCCCGATGCGCTTGCCGCGGAGATCGCCGACGCTCCTCACGCCCCGTGCCGCATCCGCAACCATCTTGATCGAATCCGCGGCGGTCGCGTACGCGGCAAGAAGCGCGAAATCGTCGCGCCGGAACGCTTCCGCCGCGAACGGCGTTGGCGCGTGCGCGGCGATATCGACGGCATCCCCCGCAAGCATCGCGCGGAACGCCGCGCCGCCGCTCTCGTATTCCCGGAGCGCTGCGCGAAGACCTTCCGCTTTAAAATAGCCGTTCTCCTCCGCGACCCAGAAGGGCGTCTCATAGAGGGTTCCTCCCGGCGTGCCGATCGAGATCGCCTCGAACTCGCGGGAGGCGTCGCGTGAGCCGTATGACCACACCGCAAGGCCGATCACGAAAGCAAGGAAGAGAGCAAACGCGAGAGGTCTCATGTCATTCGGCGTTAACGTCGGCGTTTCCATCCCCGACCGTGACGACGCCGTCCTCGAACATGACGGGGACGTCTCGCTGGCAATGAGGGCAGCGCATAAGGAACGACCACGAATTCGAACGGTTCCCGATCGTAAAATCGCGGAAGATAACGCCTCGGCAGAACGGGCAGTTTGCGGTGACCGTGCCGTCCTCCTTCTTATTCACGTAGCGTTGATTGGTGCCGGAAGGCATCAGAGGGAACAAAAAAGACCTGCACCGACTCTTTGGGGAAAGGCATCGCGTGTAGGCCGTAGAGCTACCGCTGAATTCCGTGGAACGCCACCCTCACTATAGCACGCCCCCTTCTCGGCGTTTGACTTCTTGTGGATAACTTGTCATAACGGCTCACCCGCCCCTCTGTTTCTTGAGCTCCTTATTCTCTTCCTTGAGTTCGACCATCTTGAGTTCCCTGCCGACCAGGACCTTATTCATCTCCTCAAGGTCCTTGGTGCGGCGCATAAGCTCCTCCTCTGTCCTCTTGCGGCCGCTCACATCCTCGCTGATGCCGTCCGCGTAGCGAACTCCTCCCGCTTTATACGGCAAGCCGGAACGCATATGGACCCATGCCCAGTCGCCGCTCTTTCTCTTCGCGCGATGCTCGAGGTCGAGCGGAATGTTGTTCTCAAAGAGTTCCCTAAAGGCGCGACTAAGCGCCTCGGCGGCGTCGGGGGGGACGAGGTTCCGCCAGA
>CAZUVI010000110.1:0-1529 GCA_964623795.1 uncultured Candidatus Saccharibacteria bacterium
CCCGGCGGACCGGAGGTGGAGAAGCTCGCCCGCAAAGGGAACAAAAGCGCCATCCCCTTTCCGCGCCCGATGTTGGGCCAGGGTCGGGTCAAAAACTTCGACTTCAGTTTCTCGGGCCTCAAGACCGCCGTTCTCTACCGCCTGCGCGACCACGCGGACAACAAGGCGGATGTAGCCGCCTCGTTCCAGGAAGCCGTTGTGGACGTTCTCGTCCGGAAAACGATCGCCGCCGCGAAACGCGAAGGCGCGCGCGCCGTGCTCCTTTCGGGAGGCGTCGCCGCGAATAAGGCGCTACGCGCGCGGCTCAAGGCGGCCGCGACGAAAGAGAACATGGCATTCTTCGCGCCCGAAGGCGTCCTGAACACCGACAACGCCGCGATGATCGCCGCAGCGGCGGCGCTTAGTCCCCGCCGATATCGGCTTATTGCCCACGGCAACCTGGGAATTGAACACGCTTGACGCGCCTAAACCGTATGGATAGGGTGGGGGCAGCAACTTCTCATTCGTTCAGGGAGAAACTCGTGGAAAAGGCCCTTCGCACGCTCAAGGCCTTCTTCGGCGGCATCCGCCTCGAGTACCTGCCGGTGCTTCTGGTGTACTTCGCCTACGGCGCGGCCGGCATCACCTCGGTCGCCGCGACCTTCTGGATCAAGAAGCATCTGAACCTCGGCCCCGAAGCGCTCGCGGCGATCAGCTTTTGGATCGCGGTGCCGTGGACGATGAAGATGGTCTTCGGCCAGTTCGCGGACTCCATCCGCATCCTCGGTTCCGCCCGACGCATCTACCTGGTGATCGGCGCCCTGCTCATCGCGGCAGGCCAGTTCACCATCCTCGGGATGGTGCTCGAGTGGCCTCTCGTGATGTCGCTCGGCACGCCGGGAAATCTCCTCCTCGTCGCTACGCTGATCTCGGTCCTCGGCTTCGTGCTGCAGGACGTGGTCGCCGACGCGATGAGCGCGGAAGTGGTGCGGAGGGAGGACCCACGGACCGGAGAACCGAGGGCCCAGAAAGATATCGATGCCGAGATCGGGCAGGTCCAGTGGCTGGGACGGGTCGCCATCATGACGGCAAGCGTCCTTGTGGCCGGCGCGGGCGGCTGGCTCGCCAAGGCGTACGGTTACGCCTTCGTCTACCAGCTTGCGCTCGGCATCCCGGCGCTCTCCCTCTTGGCGGCCGCGGTCGTGAAGCCCATCCCCCTGCCGCGCTCGTCCCTCAACTGGTGGATCCTGGGCGGCGGCCTTCTCTTCGCGGGCTTCGCGACCGGCCTCAAGATCCTCACCATTCCCTATGCGGAAGAGATCGTCTTTATGGCATCGCTTGCCGTGTTGGTGATGCTCCTCGGGAAGCTCGGCATCACCAAGGCGCTCGTCGTTTCCGCGGCCATACTCTTCGTCTTCCGGGCAACGCCGGGAACGGGCGCGGGTACGAGCTGGTGGATGATCGACGTCCTGGGATTCGACGAGAACTTCCAGGGATGGCTCGCCCAGATCGGCACCGTTCTGGGGCTCGCCGGCCTCTTCATTTTCAGG
>CAZUVI010000111.1:0-1528 GCA_964623795.1 uncultured Candidatus Saccharibacteria bacterium
AAATCACTTCGCAACTGTTCCGCTAAAGACATGGGAAAGATGGGGATGAAGGCATTATGCCATCCCGTGCCGCTTCAGTTTCTCAAACGCCTCGCGTCGGTCAGCGCGATAGAGCGCTGAAGTACGGCGCTGGCCCTTGTTCTGCGGTCGGCTGCGGAACTGCCGTCGGCGCACTTCGCGCACGAGGCCGCTCTGCTGCACCTTTTTATTGAAGCGGTACATGAGCGAGTTCGCGCTCTCTCCCTCCTTCCGCTTCATTGCTATGGTTGCAACGTTTTTATTCTGCATATCAGTATGAAAGCCCTATTGTTGTACTATGCTTCGGCGCACTTCGTCAAGCGGCGGCATGGGCTTGTCTTCGGGAGGATGCACGACGCCGTGGAGCGACGTGCCCCCGTCAGCGCGGAAACGGGGAATAATGTGGACATGGAGATGGTCGATTGCCTGGCCAGACGCCTTCCCGTGATTCACGCCAATCGTGAATCCATCCGGATGCAATCGGTTTTTGAGAAGCTCGGTCATACGCTGAACGGCGGAAAAAATGGCCCCGAGATCCTCGCTCGAGACATCGAGAATCGTTTCCGCGTGCCGCTTCGGAAGAATCATGGTGTGACCGACCGCGCGCGGATGCACATCGAGGATGCCGAGCGCCGCCTCGTCCTCGTATACCACTTCCGCGGGAACCGCGCGAGCAATGATTTTGCAGAAAAGGCAGTCCTGCATATCCTAGGAACTTTTCCGGAGGCGCTTCTTCACTTCCTCGACAAGCTTCCCAGAAAGAACGCTCTCCTGGGCGCCCGAGAGCATATCGCGGATGATGACAGCGCCCTCGAATACCTCTTGCTGGCCCATAATGAGCGCGAGCGGAGACCCGATCTTGTCGGCGGTCTTGAGTTGCGCCTTGAGGGATTTCTTCCCCAGCGATTCCGAAACGGAAACGTTGCTTTTCCGAAGCTCGTGCATGAATGCGATGCTCGCTTTCTTCGCTTGGTCGCCGACAGCGGCAAAAAATACCCGCGGCCGCTCGCGTAATTTCGGAAACGCGCCCTGCGCGCGCATCGCTTCTATCACGCGCTCAACGCCGAACGAGGCGCCGACTGCCGGCAACGGCCGCCCGCCGAGAATATCGGACAGGTAGTCGTATCGTCCGCCGCCGCCGAGCGCAAGTCCCGGAAGCGCTCCCGAATGCAGCTCGAAAACCGTCCTGCTGTAGTAATCCAATCCGCGCACCAGGTGCGGGTCGAGTTCGTAGAGAATGTTATTATCCTCGACAAGCTCGAGCACCCCCTTGAAGTTGTTGTTACAGCTCTGGCACAGGTAATCCAGAATAAGCGGCGCATCTTTCTTGAGAGGCTGGCATTGCTCCTCCTTGCAGTCGAGAAGGCGCAGAGGATTTTTTTCGAAACGCCGGGCGCAATCCTTGCAAAGCTTCGCGCGACGCGACGCATAGTACGCTCTCAGCTTCTCGCGATACGTGGGCCGGCAAACGCGGCAACCGATCGTTCCGAGCTTCAATTCCACCTCTTTG